>CAYNOV010000031.1:0-13676 GCA_964398905.1 uncultured Thermoplasmata archaeon | reverse complement strand
AGCTATGTGCTAGCACAGGAAGATCCGGAGCAAAATCTCGAACTCCTACAAAGGTATCTAAAAGCAAAAGGCATAGCCGATGTCAGTAAAGAGGTCCTCAAACAAGAGATCGCATCACATATTAAAAGCAAAAAAAGAGAAGACAGATTGAGGAAGATGGAGACCCGATTGTTCAAAAAAGAAAACGAGGAGAGGACTTACCGACCGGCTTCCGCTTTCTGTGGCAACTGCGATATGTATAAGGACTATCAGAAAGAATGTCCTTATTGTGGTAAACTCGAGATGACTAGATAGGAGGCATATAAATGGATACAATCCTTTATTCACAGATAATAAGAAAAAAGGTCGACACCCCTATCCAAGAGGGGAAAGCCAAATTGGTCGATATACTCGCTATGCAATCTAAAGGTTATTGGGAAGCCAGCGAGATAATGATAGAGACTGGATTGATTTCTAGTAAGGGAAAGTTCTTCTCATCCGATGTTCTCAGTAATTTGACTGAAAAGGGTAATTTGAAGATCAGCGTCCCTATCGACCAAGGGCATAACTCTCCTAAAGATAAAAACGAGATATATCTTAGCAGGTTAGACGGTGCAAAGATAGAGACTTTTGAAAATAAAGAGATCGGGAGGATCTATGATTATGAGATATATACAGAATCTCATCCTTGGAAGATATGGAAGTTACTCGTCGATCCTACCGGATTGTCTCCTCTCAAGAGAAGGGTCAGGATACCTACTAAGAATGTGAAAAGTATAACTCCAGAAAGAGTGATCTTGAAAGAAGGCTATAAAGGTGTATGATGTGGATCCGATCTATCCATTGATATTCGTTTTAATATTACTTGTCTTGGTCGTCATCTACCTTTACTGGAAAGTAAGATCTAAAAGAGATAGAGGGACAGGTTACGATGATGAACTAGATGAGAAATTGGATAATATAGCACATAGACTCGAAAAGATCAAAGAAGAATCAAATGATATAAGTATAGAAATAGACGACGAAGATCTGTGAGAAATAAACACAAACCTTAAATCTTCTTATTTCAATAAGAAATGTAGAAAAATAGGATGGAAATAATATCGACGGATGGGATGCATTGATGTGTAGATATAGATTTGGCGATGGGAAATGTTCTTACCCCAATAACATGGCGCTAGAATGTGTGGGGGAAGATAGATGTCAGTTTGGAGATGATTCTGAGGATAGTCCTCCGGCAGAACCTTTTATCGAAAAAGAAGATACCGGTGCGACAAACACTGATGATCGATGTCCCAACACAAAAACAGGGATATACTGTAAGAAATACGGCTATTTTCACTGTGCTGGGAACGAAAACTGTCAGGATCCAGAGGATTATATGGATCATCTGAAAGATCATCAGGACAAATTCAAAAACATAGATATAGAGAAAGAGGTCGACTGACAAAGATCAATCTGTTTCAAGATCTTGCCCGCCATGGAAAGCGTCTTGGGCAGCGGTGTATATATCTTCCAACCCGTATTGTTGAACGCTTGAGATCGGAGTCACACCTCTGTGAAGGCCCATGTTCTGTATGCTTTTGATCAATTCTATACTGGCCTGCGTTTCTGAGCCTGAACTCTCTCTCAGCGCTGCATCAAGCTTCCAGAAATCTTTAGCCCATGTTTCTACTCTGTTGAGTTCCTCTCTAGAGAGTATATCCGCTTTTGAAAGGACTGGAAAGTAAGGTACGTCGAATCGGAATTGTGTGGTCGCTGCAAGCGTCATCAATGAAACTAGTCCAGAAGGCTGCTTCGCCAGCACGGGATCGAACAGAAAGGTTATCATCGATCGATCACCGAGCGTCTTGACCATCTCTCTGCTAGCTTCTCTGAAAGTGAACAACTCCATCTGACCCGGAGTATCGATCAGAAAATAATGGGTCTCGAATTCATCCATTATGTTTCTTATCTCAGGGGCTTTCATCGCTACCATATCCGCCGAAACTATCTGCGCCCCATTAGGACCGAGCTCATGTTCATCCATAACTTCAGGAAGAGAGACCCAATCTCTCACATCTATATCTACGGCATAGGGCAATTTATCCGCTCCCGGATCTAGATTCACGGTCACGGCTTGATAACCCTGACTCTCCATCCAACCTTTGAACTCTTTTGTCAACGTTGTCTTTCCTGAACCTGCGGTCCCAACAAAATATAGATTTACAGCCATATATCACACCTCTAAAATACAATTTTATCCTGGTAATGTAGAAACGAGAACAGTGATCTCTTCTTCTGCCTCTTCGTCCTTCAGATCGTCCAACCTTTCAACCATCTCCTCAAAGATATCGTCTATCTCGTCCATAGCTTTCTCTGTGAAAGGTATTTTCTTGAATGAAACCCAACCTACTTCATGATCTATGCACTCGCTTTCCTGTATATACTTGATACCTCTGTTGACCATACCTTTCACAGTTCCAAGAGCAGCGATCTTATAATTCTTTTTTTCTTCCAAGGTCAGATCATCCCAGACCGCGCTGGAATCAAGCCATTCTTCTTCAACGTCGTAGTACCTTTTCACTATATTACCTTCAGTTTCTTCACGTGAAACATGTATGAGTCCAGCATCGAGTAATTTATGGACGTGATGATGAGCTGTCTGAGGAGTTATGCCGATCTTCTCACTCAACTCGGTTATGGTCATCTCTTCTTCCAACAATAAAGCCATTATCTGTAGTCGAGAAGCATTCGATAGGACCTTGATTTGGTCTATTGTCGGTTTTAGATCTTCAGGCATCTTGACACCTTCGATAGCGTCTAAACGAACATACAAGCCCGAAATATTTAAATATTACCCATATCATTACTTCGATTAGATGGTATCTAAACGATAAGCAGTTTAGATATCGAAAAGGAGGTATAAACATGGTAAGAAGAATTAATGAAAATGGAAAAGCGAGCAGATGGATAGTTGTTGAACCTGAAACGGCGATGTTCTCTGAGGAACCGCCGAAAAATAAGGGCAAAAGAAGCAGCTTCGGTTGAATTCAGTGAAACACTGAGTGCATCCATCTGTTCCAAAAAACCTTTCCTACATGTTTTTCGATCGAAGATTAAAAAAATGTAAAGGGTTTTCAGAACTCATAGGGATAATCATCGCCCGGAGGGCTCATACACTATTTCTCATCACTAAACCAGTTGATCATCTTGTATAATGTTTTTATTTCTTTCCATCACAGATCAGATACAGTGCTTTCTATCCTGTCCATGGCCTCTTCTATGTTCTCTAATGAATTGGCGAAAGACAGTCTAAGATGACCTTCTCCCTTATCTCCGAAAGCAGATCCAGGCGTGGTCGCTACTTGTGCCTCTTCGAGCAGGTGCATCGAGAGATCCATACTGTCCATATCGAAGTCGAATTCCGGGAACGTGTAGAAAGTAGAGTTCGGCTTGCTGCATGTGAATCCTTCAATCTCGTTCAATCTGTTAACTATCAAGTCTCTTCTTTCTTCGTATCTACCCATCATGTATTCAAGTGCCTCATCCGCTTTTTTCTTATTGGTGAGAGCCTCTAGACCAGCTTTCTGGGCGAAAGAAGTCGCACAGGTTATAGAATGTGTCTGGATCTTCGCTATGTTCTCAAGTAGGTCCTCATCACATGCGGCCCATCCAAGTCTCCATCCGGTCATCGCGTACGCCTTAGAAAATCCATTCACGGTTATGGTCCTTTCTCTCATACCGTCTAAAGAGCCGAGAGATATGTGCTCCCCTTCAAAGATCAGTTTCTCATAAACTTCGTCAGTTATCACCAAAAGATCGTTATCTATCGCTATATCTCTTATCGCCTTCATGTCCTGTTTATCCAAAGTCTTCCCTGTAGGATTGTTTGGAGAGTTCAATATGATCATCTTGGTTCGAGAGGAAATCTTCTCTTTCAGTACTTCCGGATCCAGGGAAAAATCATGTTCATCTACCGGCGCTCGCCTCACTATCCCATCGGCGAACTTTACGATAGGTGCATAGGACACCCAAGCTGGATCGGATAGTATGACCTCGGACCCGTCGTCTAGATGAGCCAATACAGACATGAAGATCGACTGTTTGGTAGGCGTAACGAGGATATTTTCTGCAGAAAAATCGAGATCGTTTTCCTTCCGAGATTTTTCGGCTATTGCTTCTCTTAATTCGGGTATACCTTGGGACTGAGTGTAGTGGGTGAATCCTTCCTTCATGGCCTCATAGGCTGCTTCAACGATAAAGTCAGGGGTGTCAAAATCCGGTTCGCCGACCGCGAGAGAGATGATATCTTTTCCCTCATCTTCCATGGTGCTAGCTAGTTTTGATATCTTCATCGTCTCCGAGAAGGAGACGTCCAACATCCTTTTGACGTGGGAATCCATCTTTTTACCTCGTTCAATCCATGAGTTCTAACATAAGTCCTTTTTGGGCGTGAAGTCTATTTTCGGCCTGATCGAAAACCACTGAGTGAGGTCCGTCCATGACTTCGCTGGTTATCTCTACGCCTCTATGTGCGGGTAAACAATGCATCACTATCACGTCTTCTTTAGCGGGCTTCAACAATTCCTCATTCACCTGATAATCCTTGAAATCTTTTTTCCGTTTTTCGGCCTCGTCTTCATCACCCATAGATATCCAAACGTCAGTGTATATTATATCCGCGTCTTCTACCGCTTCGATAGGTTTATCATGGTGCGAGATCTCAGCTCCATTTTCCTTTCCCAATTCCACGGCCTTATCGAATATCTCCTGATCAGGCTTATAATCTTCAGGTGTACATGCGACCATGTCCATACCGACTACGGCTGCTCCGAGCATCAGGGAATTGCATACGTTGTTGCCGTCGCCGACATACGTCAATTTCTGATCGAAATCACCTTTTTTCTCTTTTATCGTCAAGAGATCGGCCAGTATCTGACAAGGGTGTTCCTTATCATCGAGACCACTTATAACTGGAACGGAAGAGTTCTCAGCCAACTCCACCATCATCTCATGATCGAATGCTCTGTACATCACACCGTCGACATAACGTCCGAGAACTTTAGCGGTATCCGCGATCGTCTCTCCTCTTCCCAACTGCAGATCATCGGGACTTAGATAGAGTGCGGAACCACCCAGTTGGGTCATACCCACTTCGAAAGATATCCTAGTCCTTGTACTCGGTTTCTCGAAGATCATCCCCAAACTTTTGTTTTCCAGGGGAGTAGGGGTCTCTCCGTTCTTATACTTCTTTTTCATCTCTCCGGCTCTCCGGAGTATCTCTTTTAGCTCATCCTTCACGTCCAATACAGATATCAGGTCTTTTGTCATTTTATACCACCATATTTTCCATCAGTCAATCTATCCATCATATCTACATAAATCTTTGAAGTTTTTTCTATCATATCATCTGGTAGAGGGGGCATAGGAGGCTCGTTTTTTCCTTCCTCCTCTGCTTCCTGCAGTCTATCATGATAACCGTTTTCAGTATAATATTGTCGAAGGTGATCTTTATTTTTTTGAACGAGCCTTCCCTTCTCGTATTCTTCCGCTTCCCAGAAAAGGTCTTCGTCCACCGTCCCGAACGTATCGATCAGCATCAACTCATCATTTTCAGAGATGGCGAACTCTTTTTTCCCCTTGACATGTATCAGACCGTTCTTTCGAGCGTTTTCGTTCATCAATTCGTCTATATCGAAGACGATTTCTTTCAATTCCTCGAACTCGACCTCTGTCAAACCAGAGATCGAGAGCGCTTCTTTCACATCCAAAACCTCTTTTTCCTCCTCGAGTTTCGTGAATATCTCGAAGTAAGGTTCTGGTAGAGGATCACCCTTTTTCGGTTCTTCTTCAAATCCTAATACCTCTAACTCTATTTCTCCGCTTTGGATCCTTTCATCTAACGAACTAGAAACATGATAATGAGAGACGAAATCTATAGGTATCCTATAGCCAGTAGTCTCCTTATCGATATCACCGTAGTCGTCGATGACTTCAACACTCTCTACCTTCATCGTGTCTTCTCCGGTCATCTCGATATAATGGGTATCGATACCGAGTTCCTCAGTCTTCTGGAACCAATAGGCTGAAGTTTTGCATAAAGTCTCTCCCTTTCTTGGGATCTCATCAGGAACGATCTTCCCGAAAACAGAAACGTTATCACTGAAATGGAATTCCAATTCACTTGGAGAGATCTGAAACACCTCCTTCACCTTTCCTTTCCTGATCAATTTTTTCATCTTTACACCTTGAACTGAGGAACTGTGGGAACCAATGCGGTTTTATATTTAATCTTTACGTATTTTCTTCATCTTCCTCTAGAAATTCTTTTGACTTCTCCAGCAGTTTTCTAGCGTTCCTGAAGGTGACCTTTTCTTTGGCCTTCTGGTAAGGTGCCCACAGATATCCCTGATGTTCCTCAGAGATCGTTATCTCTTCTTTGCTGGTCTTACCGAGGAAGAATATGACCTTTTTGTGCGAGAGTTCACCTCTTTTCCTGTAAAGGTAGTCGATGGTCTCTCGAAAACCTTCTTCCAGTTCCACTTTTTCTTCTGGGATGCCGGTTTCTTCTCTCAACTCTCTAAGTGCGGTCTCCTCCATTGTTTCCCCTTCTTCCACATGGCCCTTTGGAAAGTCCCAATGACCTGCCGGATAATGAAGTAGAAGGTATTTGGTCGGTTGTTCTTCCCTATAAACCAAGACTCCTGCAGATATCTCTTCTAGCATTTTATCCGTACAATGGTGGGTGTGCGCTTTTCCTGTCCATGTCTTTCTGAGCCTTGTTGGCCTGATCTACCATCTGGGCGTACTGCTCTTCCAGCTTCTCGGCACTCTCTAAAAGCGATTTGGTCTCTATCTCGATGTCTCTGTAATCGGCAAAACGTTGAAGTAGGGTCGCTGAAGCCCTAGGATCGGGCATGTTAGGTTTCCCTTCCGCCAGCATGCCTACAGCTTTTATTTTCTTCTCGTGGGCGTTCAAAAGCAAAGAGCTAGATATGCCGGAGATCGCTCCTCGAGAGATGATCTCTAGATCAAGCTTTTCGGCCTCGCTCTTGGCTGCATGGGAACTCAAAACACCCCAGACCTTATCTTTATCTTCTTCGCCTTCCCTTTCCCTTTTCGGGATCCCATCGAATATGATGACCTCTTTTACACCATTATCTACAGCAAAATCTATTATCGTTTTCGCGAGACTAGCTGAAAGTTCTGGTGGGATCACCATATCGGACTTGACCAGAAGGAATTTTTCTCCAGCGAAGAATCTTACCGGTCTTCTTGGGATACCATCGAATATCACCGCTGTCGGAGGAAATTCATTACAATCTATTGAAGCTACCTGTTTGAGGTCGAGTGTGTTTATCAACTGTTCTGAAGCTATACCACCTATAAGACCAGTACCTGGGAAACCCGCGACAAGAACATCATATTCAGGGACCTCCTCCTCACCTATATTTATTTGGAAACAAACATCATTTTCATATCTTAATTTCTCCTTCACCATACTTATCACTTTTTAGTTAACATCTATAGTAAACTAATACTTCTATTTTTGCCCTCTTTGATATCACATCACCTAAAGTTTTTTACCTGTCACCCGATTTACTAGATTGATAAAGAAGGTGGAAAAATGGAAGAAGATTTTCCTAAATTACAGGTTGCGCTCGATCTTATGAATTTGAAGAGAGCTGTACGTATAGCCAAATACGCGGTGGAAGGTGGTGTTGATTGGATTGAGATCGGCACGCCTTTGATCAAATCTGAAGGCATGGCCGCGATAAGAAAACTCAGGGATGAATTCCCCGAAAAGACTCTGGTGGCGGACATGAAGACGATGGACGTCGGAGGTGTCGAAGTCGAGATGGCCGCCAAAGCTGGAGCTGATGTGATAGGTGTTTTAGGTGCAGCTGATGATGAAACTCTGAAAGAAGGTATCAGAGCCGCTCGTAATTATGATTCAGAGGTTTTAGCAGATCTGATAAGAGTTGAAGATCAAGTCAAAAGGGCGGAGGAAGTCACTGAGCTGGGAGCCGACTACATAGGTGTTCATATAGGTATCGATGCACAGATGAAAGGGGAGGATCCGGCCGAACTGGTGGAGAAAGTATCTAAAGCAACGACTTTGCCTGTTGCTGTCGCGGGAGGTTTGAACTCAGAAAGCGCTCCAGAGATGGTGAAAAGAGGAGCGAAGATAATCATCGTCGGTGGAGCGATCATAAAAGCTAAAGATGTGACAAAGGCCGCGGAAGATATAAAGAGAGCTATCGAGGAAGGCGTATCTATACGATCAGAAGTAAAAAAGAAAAGAGGTCCCGCAGAGATAAGAGAAGTATTCCAGGAAGTATCGACCCCCAACATATCAGATGCGATGCACAGAGAGCCCTGCATGAAAGGGATAAAGCCCATGACCACCTCTGGGAAAAAGATAGTAGGGAAAGCGCTCACCGTGAAAACAGTAGACGGAGATTGGGCCAAACCTGTCGAGGCCATAGATGAAGCTGATGAAGATCAGATCATAGTTATAGATGCAGATAGCGGCAGAACAGCGGTTTGGGGCGAGTTAGCATCTTGGTCCTGCCAACAAAAAGGTGTGCAGGGAGTCGTTATCGACGGAGCGGTCCGAGATGTCGGCGATATAAGAGAGATCGAGTTTCCCGTTTTTGCTAGATACAGAGCATCAAATGCCGGAGAACCGAAAGGTTACGGAGCGTTGGAAGACGATATAATATGTGGAGGAAGGCGAGTCAGGACCGGAGATTGGATCATAGGAGACGACAGCGGTGTTATGGTCGTTCCGAAAGAAGAAGCTGTACAGATAGCAAATAGAGCCCTAGATGTCATGGAAAAAGAGAACAGGGTCAGGGAGGAGATCAAAGAAGGCAGGACTTTATCCGTTGTTATGGAACTGGGCAAATGGGAGAAAAGATGATCATCTTTTCTCAAGGTCCTTCGAACGTATAACTTCAAGATCGAATCTAGATGCCCAATTTTCCACTCTACTCCTTTCTTTACCTGAAGTGCTGCTCCTGTCGAAATAAAGATATCGAACACCAGGAGTTTTTTCGATAGTTTCTATAAAACTCTCTTCTGTCAAGTATTTCATACCCCACCCGGGTACTATATGGCCCAAACTGACTTTTCTCGTTCTAGCTAGATCTGTGAATCTTGGTGTGTAATGCCCTCCTCCTATGCATATCGCTACAGGATCATCTTTTTCTGTGCGATCTTCAACTTCAAGAACGGTCTCAGCTATCACTCTGCCAGCTTCATCATCTTTCCAGGACTCGATGTCACTACCTATCTCTATGTAATAGGTAGGTGTTTCCAGATAAGGACCATGGTGAGTCGCTTCGAAAGAAATATCGAATCGATCATCTACTCCGTAGTTCTCCGCTTTTTCCCTTAAAATGTGGAACGCGCTGCTCATACTGTGAGGGGAGGAGGGAACCAATTTTCCATCTTTTCCACCATATTTGGCCTCTCCAAAATTTCCTATCGGATGAACTGTCAGGGAATCTACACCTGCATCTGAAGAGTGCTTTGAGATAAAAACGACTTCGTCTATTTCTACATCTAATTGAGATTCTATTTTCCTGTCGATCTCGTCAAAATAGATGTGACGCTCTTCTATCACGGCAATCATATCTCTGTCTTTCTTATAGATCGGATCGTCACGCCATCGACAGTATTCATCCCAGTCCGCTTCTAGCAGTTTTGAGAGTATGTTCTGACTCGCTTGGTCCTTTGTCGACGAAACTATCAATCTCATGGAAGTCAATACCGTCTATTCAAATTGATAAAACTTTTGCTCAAGACACATTCATGAATTAGAATTAAATATGGAGAAATCATAAGGAGGAAAGATGGATACAGATATCATAGAGGACATCTGGAAAGAAAGCCCAAAATCTATAGATGAGTTGGAAAAACTTTCGTTACACTCTATGCTGATAGTTTTGGCCGCTTACATAGCTATGGGGATCGGATCTTTACATTTTCTTTTGACCATGATCGATCACTTCGAACCTTTAAAGGTCTTCCAATTATTCATCAATCTCATCTTCGGATTTTCTCTTTTACTCGCTCGATATAGGATGAATTCTGATCCAAAAAAATGGGCTGTTTTAGCCGGTGTATTCTCTCTGCTCTTGCTAGGTCTTGGAGGTATAGTAGGTGGTCTTGCAGGTCTCGTCGGTATCATAGGGGCCGGGCTCGCCTTCCTCTCTACGATCGACAGCAGTTACGACTTTTGAACAAGAAGATTAATAACTCACCGTGAATATCTTCATTCGGTGGGCAAATTGGAAAAAAAGAAGATAACTAATATAGTTGCAGACTTGATGACCATATCCGCTGAGACTTCTCCTAAATCATCTGATAATTTCTTGGAGATAACATCTTTGGATCTATCAGAAAGAGAGATGCTGGCAGAAGAGTTGTATCAGCTATCCGATGAATTTAAGGATGAATCGTACAGCAAAGAAGGCGATCTAGTCAACTCGGCCGATGAACTGATGTTAATAGGATTGAAGGACCATAAATCTCTCGGGATAGACTGCAGGGCCTGTGGTTACGAGGACTGTGAAGATTTCGATGAGGCTCCACAGATGGAGAAGATATTCGAAGGACCTAGCTGTGCTTTCAAAATGATAGACCTTGGCATGTCTATAGGTCGAGCTTTGAACACAGCTGAAAATCATAATGTGGACTGTCGACCCTCTATAAGAGCCGGTTTGGCCGCTAAAAATCTTGGACTAACTGACTCGATGATATGTTATGCTTTGCTAATCAAGGTCGTTTCTGATATGACCTATTATCAGGAGTGAATTTTGTGAACGCAGTTTTCCTACCTAGATAGGTGCCGTCCAAGAGATAGATCCTCTCTTGAGAGATTTCCACATCACTGAAGAATGGTCCGAGATATCCATCTTCATTTATGCTTATACCTCCTAAAAGATGATTGAGATGGGGTATTATCACAGCTTCACCTTCTATCTCTTCGTGACTAAAATCCATCCTTACCCAACATTCTTTTTTTTCCTTGTTATCGAGGGAATCTCTAAGGGTTACTGAAGGATGACAGTGGCCGATAACTACTTTGCCCGTTTCAAGAACTTTTTCTGCAGGTCTCGCGTGACCGTGAAAGAAACCGATATCGTCTATCACAACTCCGCTGGAATCATGCATCTTCACATCTGAAGGTAGATATCTGTCTATGCCTCCATCGTGGTTCCCTGGAACGAGATGTATCTCCTCGACAACTTTCAGCCACTCATCTACAGCTTTAGGTATATCTTCATATTCCTGCCAGGTCGTTTTGGGTATGTTGTGTTTGAAGTCCCCGTTTATCACAAGCCTTTCTGTTTTTTCTCTTTCAAGAAGTTTATAGACGTTCTCGATCATCTTCTGACTCTGTTCAGGGATATTGATACCTTTCTCTGCAAGTTCCCTCTCATATCCTATATGGAGATCTGCTATAACCAGTGTGTCCTTATGTTTTAGGACTCTCTCGTTCCATATCGGCTCCATACCTCTTTTTAGGAATCGGGTCTTATTTATCCCTAGCGCTCGATAACGTTATTAAGGCATGATCCCAATAAGGTTCGGATGTTTACCGGAGACATTGCAGGTGTTCTGATAGTTTACCTTTATGTAAGCGCATTATTGCTCATCTTCGATTTTTTCTTGAAGAACGATCCCTTCAAGAACAGAAAATTGATCCATATATTGGTAGGGAATATCATCTTTGTCGTTCCGATCTTCGAGACTCGGTGGGTGATGGTATTATTAGCTGCAGCACCTTTTATATTGATAACATATCTTATAAGTCCAAAATCTTTTCTTACTTCTAACAGCAAAGTCTCTGGCATTGGACATGCCTCTGGCTTGATCTATTACTCTATCAGTTGGACCATCCTGGCATTTTTATTTTTCGATCATCCTGGAGTGATCGCTGTTGGTATACTCTGCATGTCCTATGGGGACGGACTCGCATCTCTGGTGGGTAAAAAGTACGGAAAACACCGATTGAAAGGAAATAAGACTTTTGAAGGCTCTGGAGCGATGTTTTTGAGTTCGACCGTGATGATATTTTTGGTACTCTACTATTTCGATTCGATGCCGGGAACTTTTCTGATCATACCTTTTGTGGCGGGAATAGCTACGATAGTTGAGATATTTTCTGTTAAAGGATTGGATAACTTTTTTGTAGCGATGATCAGTTCGATAACTTATTATATACTAGTTCATCTTTGAATTATCGATGACTTTCATAGTACTCGATGGACTAGATGCTTCTGGGAAAGACACACAAGCCCAGCTTTTGAAAGAAAGATACTATGAAGATGAAGATGTCATCATCAGATCTCATCCATGTCCAGATAACCTTTTTGGAAACAAAGCAGACGAGGCCCTGAAGGGCGACTGTAGATTGAGCAGGATACAGGCAACATTTTACTTCACTTTGGATGTTATCAACTCACTCTTACGAATAGATGATAGAGCGAAGACAGTCATCTTCGTCAGATATCTGTGCAGCGTAGCTTATCTGCCAGATCCTCTCGTGGATAGAGCTTACAGATTACTTTCCTCGGTTTTACCCACCTCTACCTATATGTTCTATCTAGATATCGATCCAGAGAATGCGATAGACAGATTGAAAAATAGAGATGAAAGACAGATTTTTGAAAACAAAAATGACCTAAAAAAAGTTAGAGAAAGAGCTCTTTCTATAGTAGAGGATTGGCACGTCATCGACAGTTCAAGACCTGTTGAAGATGTCTATAATGAAATAAAAAAGGTCTTAGACAGTTCATCATAAAATAGATTATCTCTCACTCCTTTGTCTAGGGAAAAATTATTAGAGCGACCCTTTTATTAGACCCATAAAATGACTGAAGTGATACTAGATACCAACGCCTTGATCATGCCCTTCCAGTTCTCTATAAACTTGGACGATGAGATCCAAAGGTTGTTCGGCGATCCTGAGATCTACGTTCCCTCCTCGGTTATGGAAGAATTGAGATCATTGAACAAGAAAGGTCCTATAGCACTTGGAAAAAAATACAGAACGTTTGATGTTAAGAACAAGGGCGATGACGGTGTTCTAGAAGCAGCAGAAAAGTTGGATGGCGTTATAGTGACCAACGATATGGGATTGAAGAAAAGAGCTCTCGACAGGAGGATACCAGTAGGTTTTCTCCGATCAAGATCACATCTGGAATTAGAGGGTGAAGATTTTTTGTTCACTAAAAAGAAAATCGATATCGATGAAAAAGAGAGTGTTGAATTCACCGGTGAAGTGGTTTCAGGTGTCGGGGAAGCCAGATATTTTTTAGCCCTACAAGGTTACAAAAAACGTTTTAGAGAAAAATTTGGATTCGAACCTTTCGAAGGGACTTTGAATATAAGATTGACTGGCAGATCTCTAGAGAAATTCAAGGAACTGAGAGAAAAAGATGGTATCCTCGTTGAAGGATTCGTTGAAAAGGGTAAAAGATTCGGATCGGTTGAATGCTTCCCTTCGAAAATAGAAGGCGCTGATTCATTGGTAGTTCTCCCTGAAAAGACCAGGTACGATGATCAAATAGAGATAGTTGCAGAAGAAAAATTGAGAGATAAATTGGGATTATCAGATGGTGACGAAGTCGAAATCGCCGTGAGTATTCCTTGAACATTATAGTGGAAGACGCAACTTTGAGGAATATTTTCCTCGTCAT
>CAYNOV010000030.1:0-13770 GCA_964398905.1 uncultured Thermoplasmata archaeon | reverse complement strand
GCATTTGAAGGAAGGCGACAGCCTTCCGAAGTAAAGAGGGATGTAAGTCCCTCGCATACTTTACTTTTCTAAAATTTGACGAAAGAAAAGTGATTAAAAAAGGAATGCTTCTCTCTTAAAAAAACCGCATTAAAAAATAATATATTGTGATCTCGATCACCCTGTTGTTTATACCGCTCGTTATAAAGAAAATTTTTTTGCGATTCAGATACGCACAAAGATTTTATTAATAGCGATTAACTAAACTAGGCTAATGGTCAATGTTGAATCTAAGGACCTTATTTTTTTGATTCTAGAAGGTTATGATGAGTTTGAAGAAGAAGATGAGGTTCCTCCCTATATCACCGCGTATGAGCTGGCAAGAACTCTTGGAATGGATCGTTCCAAAATCCATGAACTGTTGGAAAAGTTGGAGGAAAATGGACTTATCAAACAGGAAAAGAAATCAATTGACGGTTATTCCGATCAAAGAAAGGTTTACTTTTTGAGCGAAAAAGGTAGGAAAGAAGAGGCAGACCTCTGGGATGATATCAAAAATGAATCGATATCTATTTTGACCGAGGACGAGAAAAAAACGATCAATTTAGAGTATATAGAGAACTTTATCAGTGGGAGAAATCCTATTGTGAAAGGCCTCTTAAATATCGATGAACAGAATGAGATAGATCTCACAGAGATCGAAGATGAAACCGAAGTGTTTGTAGGGAGAAAGGAAGAATTGAGAGAACTGATAGAAGGACTGAAACAAGTCAAACAAGATGGAGCACAAACTATAATGATAGAAGGCGAGGCGGGAACTGGTAAGACTTCGCTAGTCTTAAAACTAAAATCGTTCGCTAAAGAACTTGGTTTTGAATTCCTCTTTGGGAGATGTCAGAGTGAAACTTCGGATCCTTATCTGCCTTTGAAAGAAGCATTCGATGACTACATCGAAAAGCAAACTAGACAACGTTCAGGAGGAAGCATGGCCTTTTTGGGTAGTCCGCAGAGAGATTCTTTAGAAGATAAAAACTTATTTGATTCTCAGAGAAAAGAAACTTTTTACGATACCACTGAATATGTTAGAAATATAGCTGAAGAGAATCCTCTGATGATCTTTTTAGATAACCTACAATGGGTCGATAAAGCCACCTTGGACATCTGGACCTACATGGATGATAAACTCGAGGATTCACCAGTACTCTTTCTTGGAACCTATCGTCCGGAAGATATATCAAAAGATCACCACCTGAACAGTATGATACATAGGTTATTGAGACAGGACAGATTGAAGACCGTCCAGCTCGATTCTTTGGCTTACGAAGATACCGCAAGGATTATTAAATGCGTTTTAGGGGTGCAAGAACTACCAAAAAAATTCATTGAGATCGTCCACGAAAAGACGGATGGAAATCCTCTATTTATAAAAGAGAGCGTTAAAGAGATGGTCGAAGAAGACATAATCGATATAGAAAATGATAAGTATCCTACTCAGGGCGATAAGATCTCCGTTTCTGATCTGGTCCATAACGTGATAGAAAGAAGGATAAATAGATTGAGCGATGAAACAGTCAGGATAGTCCAGATAGGCAGTGTTATAGGAGAAAGCATTCCATTCGATCTGCTATCAGGAACGGTTGATATGAGCGATATAGACTTGCTGGACCATATAGACATATTGACGAGAAACAACATTTGGAAAGAGAGTATGGATGAAGAAAAATTCTTTTTTTCTCACGAGTTGATAGAAGACACCGTTTATAGGTCCATCAAAGGTTTGAAGAAAAAACTTCTGCATAAAAAGATCGCTGAAAATATAAGAGATATCTACGAAGACCAATTGGATGAATGGTATTCTGAGCTTGCTAGACATCAGGTTGTAGCTGAAAACTATTCCGAAGCATTAGATTACTATATAAAAGCAGGTGAAAAAGCCGAAAATGTCTACGCTAACGAAGACGCTATCGAGTTGTATGAAAAAGCTTTAGAACTTTATGATAAGGCAAATAAAAGAGATATCGAAAAGTTGGATATAATAAGGAAGATAACAAAGGCCTATTCGCTTATAGGCGAATATGAGAAATCTCGAGAATATCTAGATGTTGGTCTAGATCATACAGAAGATAATGAAGAAAAACAAAAACTCTTCAGAAATATAGGAGAAACATATTATGAACAAGCAGACTGGGAAAATGCTCTAGACTACATCCAGAAGGGTCTATCTACAACTGAAGCTAAAAATCAAGAGAAGTGTAAATTACTGAGTTTGAAAGGATGGATATTTACGCAAAAGGGTGATTATGACAAAGCTGAAGAGATATTCAATGAAGAAAAAGAAGTGGCTGAAAAAATAGAAAGTGAAGAACAGATAGGACAAGTTTATCATGATATCGGAACTACAAAACTCAGAAAAGGTGAAATAGATACCAGCATCAAAAAATTTGAAAAAGCGATAGAGATCAGAGAAAAAACTGATGACAAGATAGAACTACAAAAATCGTACAATAATATAGGCATAGCATATTCAGATAAGGGCGATTTTGAAAGGTCTGAAGAGTATTATAGAAAAAGTTTAGAAGTGTGCGAAAATGTTGGAGATAAAAGTGGTGTGTCAGCTTCATTGAATAATCTTGGAACGATCCAGATGAAGAAAGGAGATATGGAAAAAGCCAAAAACACTTTTGAAGAAAGCTTGGAGATATCTAAAAAATTAGGAGATAAACATGGCAAGAGCATCTCTTTGACGAATCTAGCTAGTATCCTTCTTTCCCTTGGAGAAATAGAATCTGCCGAGAAGAATCTAGAAGAAAGCATGAAAATATCAGAGGAGATCGGAGCTAAAAATCTGATAGCTACGATTTTTTCAATCAATGGTATGTTAGAAAAGAAAATGGGAGATCTGAAAAGGGCTAAAGAAGAACTCCGAGAGAGTATAAAAATTTGCGAGAATATCGGGAGAGACATGGACAGATGTATTGCATCACATGAAATCGGAGAGATAGATCTGCTTGAAGGAAAATACGATGAAGCAAAAAGAAGACAACTCGATGCCAAGGAGATCTGCGAAAAGTTGGGAGCTAAAGAGATGATGGCATCAACTAGAGACGGGCTAGCAAAAGTTTATTCTGAGCTAGGAGAGGTAAAAAAAGCTATTGAGCTGCACGAAGAGGCTATAGAGATAGCCAGAAAAGCTAACGATGTAGAATCTGAAATACAAAATCTGATCGGTCTCTCAGAGGACCTATTGCAAACAAAAGAGTTCGAAAAAGCTGAGAAATATTCCTCTAAAGCGGAAACATATCTACAAAACAGGGATAACCCGGAACTATACATCCGGAATAAGATCATCACGGCTAAAATCAAAGCGGAAACCGAAAATTACCAGGAAGCTGATAAATATTTGAAAGAAGCCCTGAAAAAGAGTAGAGATACAAAAGACAAGATATGGGAGGCGAAATCACTATACGAGTACGGCATACTTCTATCCAAGCGTAATGAAGAAAACGAGGGAAGAGAGCGATTAGAAAGGGCTATGACCATGTTCGAAAAAATAGGGATGGAAAGATGGAAAGAAAAAGCTAAAACAGAACTCGATTGAATCCCATTCACTCGTTTTCTTCCACGAATTTATTCAAAAACCTATCGATAGATTCTTGTAAAGATTCATTAGATTCAGTTACCTCTTTAGCCCTTTTTAAACATGTGATAAAATATTCCTCTGATTCGTAGTCAGAGTCGACCTGCTTTCTCAATAAAGTCTCTTTGTCAAGCATGACGATCAGGTCCGGGAGTAATCATGGTAATCATTTTTTACTAATTAAAACTTTTCCATCTATTTAAAATTAGAAGAGAGTGAAGATTCGAAAATAGATGATGAACCTCTTAAAACGTTAAACTAATTACAGACCATTTCAATACGTTTTCAAAGATGTATGAACTAGAATGTAAATGCATGCTCAAAAAAGACGGAAGATTCGTCCTTGGTGATGGTCGAAAAGAACTTCTTGAATATATAGACAAAGAAGGCTCGATATCTGAAGCTGCAAAAAAAATGGATATGTCCTACAGGCATGCTTGGGGCGTAATCAGAAAGATCGAAAAAGCTGCTGATGAAGAGATCGTTAAGAGTCAAAGAGGAGGTGATAGTTCCAGAGGTTCTGTTTTAACGCCTGCAGGAAAAAGACTGATCCAGGATTATCACGAGTTGAAAAAAGAACATAAGCAAAATGTCTACAGAAATCCTTCTTTGACAGTGGACGGTATCATACTCAAAAACGAAAAAATTTTACTGATAAAGAGAAAAAATCCTCCTTTCAAAGGTGGATACGCTTTACCAGGAGGTTTCGTCGAATATGGGGAGAAAGTGGAAAATGCTGTCGTTAGAGAAGTTGAAGAGGAAACCGGACTATTGACTAAAATTGACCGACTTGTAGGTGTTTATTCTTCGCCTGATAGAGACCCAAGAGGGCATATGGTATCGACAGTGTTTTCCCTCAAAGTTACTGGAGGTTCACTAGAGGGGTGTAGCGATGCAGAGAGCGCAGATTACTTCGAGATTGATGATTTACCAGCATTGGCTTTTGATCATGGAGATATAATAGCGGACTTTTTAGAGATGGTAAAAGATGGGTAGAAACCGGGATGAAAAGATAGCGAAAAAGAGGATCGATATCCTTATGAAGGAAGCAGAGAAAGCGGCTTTAGAAGACGAACTCAAGAGAGCAGATCGATATGTTAGGCTAGCGAGAAAGATTGGTATGAGGCATAACTTATCGCTTGACTCAAAATACAAAAGAAAGATATGCACCAAATGTTACTCTTATCTTTTCCCTTCAAAAAGCTGTAAGGTCAGGGTCAAAAGAGGTACTATTATCACGAGATGTTCAAGGTGTGGAACTATAAATAGATACAGATATAAAGATTGAATCGATTATCTCTTTGCTTACTTTTTTCTCACAAAAATATCATAGGCCATATGTACTTTAGAAGCGGAATAAGTGCGGACGACTCTCTCCTCAAGTATTTCGGCGAAATTATCTTCTTTTTCTATCCTTTTCAATAGTTCTTCGATGCTTTCTTTTTTTTCACTATCTTCCACGATCTCATAATAATGAATTGTTCCTTCTTTTTTAAGGGCACAAAGAGCGGGCTCAATGAATTCTTTTGAAGAGTGGGGAAGATTCATGATTATCCTATCTACAGATAACATTGGAGCTATCTCTCCAGCATCGCCTTGATGAGTGGTTACGAGATCTCTGATACTGTTCCTTTCGATATTCTTTTTAAGATAACGGATAGCTATAGGATTGAGATCGATACTGTATATATGATCAACATCAACGTTTTTTCCTATCAGAACCGTATAAGGTCCAGCACCTGCGAACATGTCAAGTACGGATTCATCCTCCTTGACTTTATTTACGACACGCCACCTTTCCGTCGCTAAACGGGGGGAAAAATAGACTTTTTCAACATCGAGTTCGAATTCGGCTCCGTGCTCTCGGTACAAAGTTTCAGTCTTATCTTCACCTGCGATATATTCGAGGCTTCTAGTTCTGAGTTCTCCGTGAACACCTTTGTCCTCAAGGACGGTCTCTAAATTTTTATGAGTCTTTAGAATAGCTTTTCCGATTTGGCGCTTAAAATCCTGGAGTTCCGTAGGTATTTTTATCAGTGCGATATCGCCTATCACATCGTAACTAGTTGGAACGTAGTTTTCAAGATCAGAAGGAACATCTACCAATTCTCTATAATCTCTTTCTGTTTTTTTTCTAACTTCGATATCCTTTTCGACTATTTCATATCCTAAATCATCGATTTCTGAAGATTTCACTTTATTCAAAGGTATAAAGATATGATCTCCTTCTACCTTTATTTTACCCTCTTGGAACAATAGATCTTTTTTCAAGAGCTTCTGTCTGATATTCTCTCCTTCGCTCTTTGGAACTTTTAAGCAATCCATCTGTTATCGGTTAAAAACAAGGCTTGATTAATAACCATCGGTATGTTATTCAGGAAATACAGACAGTTTTCAGCAGATCTTATTTCTTTTTTGTTGTCAAGCGATACCTTATGCCAGTACCTTCTAAAGCATCAGTAAGGTTTTTCACCATCTGCTTGTATTCTTCTGGGGTGTCGTAATCCTTTGCAAAATCGTATTCCCCCACTACTGGATCGAATCCAAGTTCCTTCATCATATCTAGAGTTTCTAAGGGGCTCTCTCCTTCACTGCTGAAGTAAAGTTCGATATATAGTCTCATAAGGCATATTAGAAAAAAGTTAGTTTATAAATTTAACGGGGGTTTGATCGATAAAAATTTTGTGCAAAAGTTTTTTTCTTACTATGCTTTTCTTGAAGTGAAAACAAAAGGAATAAAGAGGTATCCGACATGGGCGAATTGATTTTCGTGGGCCTAGGACTTTACGATGAGAAGGATATAAGCCTTAAAGGTCTAGAAGCATCGGAAGAAGCAGACTCAGTTTACTCCGAATTTTACACTAGTGATCTAGCCGGTACTAGTTTGAAAGATATCGAGGACAGATTGGACAAAAAAATAAGATCGCTCTCTAGAGAAGAGGTAGAAAAGGAAGCTATACCTATAAAGGATGCAGAAGAGAAGACAGTGGTTTTTTTGACTGGAGGAGATCCTATGGTAGCTACAACCCATATCGATCTTCGGCTGCGTGCTGAAGAAAAAGGTATAGAAACCAGTATAATACATTCTTCTTCTATATTTTCAGCCGTCCCATCCCAACTGGGCCTTCAGCACTATAAATTCGGTAGGACGGTAACACTCCCTTTCATCAGCGAAGATAAAAAATATCCTGTGAGTCCATACAATAACATCAAAGAGAACATGGAGAGAGGACTACACACCTTGGTCTTGCTGGACATAAATTCGGAAGATAAGAAGTACATGGATGTTAAAGAGGGTATCCGGGCTCTATTGGATCTTGAAGATAGGCTCGAGGAAGGCGTTATTCAAGAAAAAACTTTGATCGCGGGTTTAGCAAGGGTTGGTTCTAAATATCCAGAAGTCAAAGCGGATTTTCCTAAAGAACTGATGTCTCATGACTTCGGAGGAGGTTTACACACCATGGTCGTGTTCGGTGATCTACATTTCATGGAAGTAGACTCTCTAGTCAACCTTGCTGACGCTCCCAAAGATATAGAAAAACAAACATGACCTAAGATAAGTTTTATATATAAGAGAGCATTCTAGCAGATATGATGAGCTGGGCAACTTATTTCGAGGAGATAATCATCATAATCGGATGATATACTCATCCGCCCAGCCCGTAGTTTTTTGTTATTTTTGGAGGATTTAGGCATGAGTGGAAAAAATGACCAATTTGAACAGATCGACAAAGACACTCCGATACCAGATAAGGAAGAAGAAATTATAGAGTTCTGGCAGGAAAACAATATCGATAAAAAGAGTAGAGAAAGGGAGAGTGAAAAGAAATTCGGTTTCACCGAAGGACCGCCTACAGCGAACGGTCTACCCCATATAGGACACGTACTGACCCGTATCGTGAAAGATACTTTTTTGAGATACAAAACCATGGACGGCTATCAGATCGTTCCTAACATAGCCGGATGGGATACTCATGGATTGCCTGTGGAAATAGAAGTCGAAAAGAAATTGGGTATCGACTCCAAAGCTGAAATAGAGGAATACGGGCTGGAAAAGTTCAATGAGATGTGTAAAGAGAGTGTCTTTGAATACGAAAAAGAATGGAGGGATATGAGTGAAAGACTCGGTTTCTGGATAGATTATGACAATGCCTACATAACCATGAAAGACGACTACATAGAGAGCGTTTGGTGGAGTTTGAAACAACACTGGAAGAACGGTCTTTTAGAAAAAGGACATATGGTCACTCCTTATTGTCCTAGATGTGAGACGCCTCTTTCGAGCCATGAAGTGGCTCAAGGATACGAACAAACAGAGGACCCTTCAATATATATGAGATTCAAAGTGAAAGACGAAGACGCTTATTTCCTAGCTTGGACAACCACTCCCTGGACTTTGATCTCGAATCTTTTGCTGGTTGTAGGAGAAGATATAGATTATGCGCTCGTCGAATATGAAGGCGAAAAATACTATCTTGCAGAAAAATTGGTCGACGATATATTTGATGATGTGAAGATGATCGATTCGATGAAAGGTAAGGCACTTCTAGGTAAAGAGTACGAACCGATATTTGATTATGTAGATTCCGAGAGTAAAAGTCATTACGTCACTTCAGCAGATTTTGTTAGTCTTGAAGAAGGTACAGGCATAGTGCACGCTGCACCCGCCTTCGGAGAGGAAGATTACGATCTCTGTAAAGAAGAAGGCGTAGCTTTGGTAAACCCAGTGAATGAAAGCGGAGAGTTCACCGAGGAAGTCCCCGATTATGAAGGTCAATTCGTTAAAGACGCTGATGAAGACATAATGAGAAGGCTAGAGGAAAGAGGAGATCTTCTTGGTCGGGGTGATATAACCCATACCTATCCCTTCTGTTGGAGGTGTGAATCCCCTCTGCTTTACTATGCTCTCGAAAGTTGGTTCATAAGGACCTCTCAAGAAAAACAAAAATTGATAGACAATAACGAGAAAGTATTTTGGAAGCCTGAACATTTGAAACACGGTAGATTTGGGAACTTTCTCGAAGAACTCAAAGATTGGTCATTGAGCAGGAACAGGTTTTGGGGCACTCCACTACCTATATGGATATGTGATAATGATCATCAGCACTGCGTCGGCAGTATAGAGGAACTCGAAGACATGTCAGAAGAACCTTTACCCGATGATTTCGAACTTCACAGGCCCTATGTAGACAGAGTGAAATTAGATTGTCCCGAATGCGATGAAGAAATGAAGCGTGTGGATTACGTAATAGACTGCTGGTACGACAGTGGAAGTGCGCCTTTCGCACAGTTCCATTACCCCTTCGAAAATGAAGATGAATTCGAAGAGGCGTTCCCGATCGATTTTATAACTGAAGCTTTAGATCAGACAAGAGGATGGTTCTACAGCCTTCTTTCCATAAGTTCTCTACTCTATGATGAACCAGCGTACAAAAGCTGCCTAACTCTAGGTCTTGTCCTAGATGAGGACGGAGAGAAGATGAGCAAAAGTAAAGGAAATGTGGTAGAGCCCAATGAGATCTTCGACGAGATAGGTTCCGATCCGACCCGCCTATGCTTTTTGGACACACCAGTGTGGAGATCATCCCGGTTCAGTGAAGAGATGGCACGGGAGAAGATAAACAAAACCATCAACACCCTTTTGAACGTGGTTTCTTTCTTCACGAACAACGCGAATATAGATGACTTTAATCCAAACCCAAATTATCAGGTCAACGACGAGATAGACGAATGGCTCCTATCTAGAGTTTCTACTCTTACCAAAGAGATAAGAGAGAGTATGGAAGAGTTAGAAGCTCATAAAGCTGTGAGAGCTATAGAGGAGTTCATAGATGAACTCTCCAACTGGTATCTGAGAAGGAGCAGAAGACGCTTCTGGGAAGGTAGTGAGAAAGAAAAGGAGAGTGCGTACAACACTCTTTACGAAGTCTTAGAGACATTGACAAGGTTGATGGCACCTTTCACTCCCTTCACGGCCGAGAGAATCTATCGGAAGACCGTTCTTCCCAAAGAAGACGGACCTGAATCTGTTCATCTTTTGAGCTATCCTAAGGCAGATGAAAGTAATATCGATAGAGATCTGGAAAGACTTATGGGCAAAGTCATAGATATTGCGGAACTCGGTAGGAACGCAAGACAGAAACGTGACATAAAATTGAGACAACCTTTGAGTGAAGCGGTAGTTATCGGTGAAGATGAAAGTACAGAAAAGGCTGTAAAGATGTTCGAAGGAATACTAAAAGACGAATTGAACGTGAAGGACCTCAAGCCTTGTAAAGATGAAAAGGAACTGATGGCCTATCGTGTAGATCCAAATTATTCCTCCTTAGGTCCAAAATTCAAAGGTGAAGCAGAAGAGGTGGCAGAAGCGATAGAGAACGCTGAACCGATCGATATCGTGGATGACTTGAAAACAGATGGTAGAGTAGAAATAAAAGGTTACGAATTAGAGGAAGAAGACCTTGAGGTCTACGAAGTGGTAAAAGAGGGATACGAGTTCGGTGAAGAAAAAGGATTGAAAGTTTTCGTGAAAGTGGAGTTGGATGATGAACTACGGACCGAAGGACTGGTCAGAGATATAGTTAGAAGGATACAGACCATGCGGAAGGAGCTAAAATTGGGTTACACTCAGAAGATAAATACCTACTACGAAGGAGACGAAGAACTTGTGAACGCGATCGAAGATATGGAAGAGTATATCCAGAAAGAGACCTTATCACGTGAACTTAAAAATAAAGTTGAAGATGTCTGTGGAGGTCTAGAAAAACATTGGTCTATAGACGAAAAGGAGATAGATATCTTTGTTGAACCTATCGAAGGATCCGAAGACGAACCCTTAAATATTTAGGACCGATTGGTGAAAAACATGCCTAAGAAGGAAGAAAAAGAGATGGAAGTGACAAAACACAACAGTTTGATCCGCTTTGATCAGGATATCGAGTATAAAGATCTCGCGCCTATCTTTCCAGACCTATACAGATTATTCATGAAATTAGCGGATCAGTATCCCGAGGAAAGCAAAAAGGAATACACCGAGATGTTGATAAGACAGAACCTAAAAGATCTGCAGAACAATCGTAAGCCTACTGGACACAACCGAGAAGCGCGATACCGGATGATATTCCCGATAGATAGAGAGCGGGTGGAATTTTATCTATACCCAAGGATAGCTGAAGAAGAATCTGAGATAGAAGATATCACTGCTGAGATATCAAATTTTTTAGAAGAAAATGAACTAGACCACGAGATCATATGGGATGATATGGAATACCTTAAAGAAGAAAAAGATTGATATCATCGATCCTGGAAAAAGTCTTTACAAATCTTTTTTATGTCTTTCGATATGGTGTAATCAAAACTGTCTGGTAAAGTTTCTTTGTATCTCTTGTAATTGAATCTTTTATCCGCTAAAACTATGAGGGCGCGGTCGGTCTTACTCCTTATAGGTCGACCAGCGGCTTGAAGTACCCTGTTCATTGCTGGGAATATACGTGTATATTTGTAGCCCTTATCCCCACCAAACTTTTCGGTGTAGTATCCTTCAAGGGCTTCCATCTCCAGAGAAGGCGGCGGGAAAGGGATACCTACTATCATAACTGAAGACAATATATTGTCTCTATAATCGATCCCTTCGGAAAGACTTCCACCTTGAACTCCTAGCAAAACTTTATCATCACTTTTTTTCAGTCGTTCTACCAAATCTTTCTTTTCTTTTTTGGAATGCTCCCTCTCCTCGATCATCAACTCTTTTTCCAAGTGTACTCTGTTCAATCTGTCGAATATACGGTTCATCACATCGTAAGATGGAAAAAAAACTGCAACGTTACCGGGTGTATTGTTCGTAACATCCGCTATAGTATTGGCATACGCCTGATACATGGTCAAGTCTCTTTCTCTATAAGCAGTAGTAAGATTATCGACACTCACTATCTTTCTGTTCTCTTCAGGGAAGGGAGAGTTGTATCTTTCTATTTCAGCGTCTTCGATACCTAAAATATCAGCGTACATCTCCCCTGGATGTAAAGTTCCACTCATCAATACAGCTCCCTGAACTTTATCAAAGACTTCACCACTGAATCTAGAAGGGTCCATCAGTTTGACATTTACTTTAAGAGGTGAACCCTCTAAAGAACGGAATATCTCACTTCCCTCTTCTTTCCAAGTCTCTAGGAATGAGCTGACTCGCATGGGCGCAGTGGCTGATTGATCTTCCTCAACGATGTCTCTAGCGACCATCTTCAGATCCGGCAAAAGCTCTTCTATCGAGGCGAACTGGGAAAGGCCGCCCTTCAAAGCGGCTTCGAGCTTCTCATCTAAAAATTCCTTTGATATCCTTTTTTCTTGACTCTCAACAGAATGAAGTTCCCTAGCTAGCCTACTCATGAAACTGCTCTGAGAGGAGGAGTATCCCTGTAAAATAGAAGAAGCTTCTTCAAGGATATCTATGGAAAGCGTTTCTTCTAGATTACTCCTTATCCTATCAGGTAAATTATGGGCTTCGTCGATGATCAGTATCGTGTCCTCTAACTCTATCTCTAAGAGGTCAAATATCCTCTCTCTTATGTCAGAAAAGATGTAGTTGTAGTCGCAGATTATTATGTCGCTGTCTTTTCCGGCGAGCAATGCACTTTTATGGGGGCAGACATCATAGGATGAACAAAGGCTCACCGATTCAGAAACGTGTCTTGTCTTCGATTTCAGTCTCTCTACAACCTCTGACATCTTCTTCGTAAACAGGTTGCATCTTTGCTGCCCTTCACCGCTACAGAACTGCTCAAAAACCGCGTATGGAAGATTTGATTCTTCCCTGAGACACATGTTTTTCTTGGATATGACATCTATCGCTTTCACTTGCTCCGGCATCTTTTTTATTGTTTCCACAGCTATGTTGTGCTGTGATTGCTTACTTGTTAGAAAAAATATTTTTTGTCCATCTTCTTTTTTTCTGATAGTCGGGGGAAGAACTGCAGCGGTCTTCCCTATGCCGGTTGGGGCGTGGGCGATAAGGGTTTTCTTCCTATCCAAAACTTTTTCGACATCTTCTAAAAATCTTTTCTGTCCTTTCCTGATATTTTCGAATGGAAAGAGCTCATCCTTGATAGTATGATCTCCATCACCTATAGAAGATGAGATCTCAGCTTTATTTGTCCTTTTACAATTTGGACAGATCAGGTCTCCATCTACAATATTCATAAGAGTTCCACAGTCATCACAGAAATTGGTCATCGTATCACTGAGAGGAACTTCTCTTTTAACATTTTCCCATATTGACAGAAGAGTAGAAAAAACAATAAATAACGTAGTTCAATATCCGATTCAATAGAGGTCTCAAAAATGGAATGCAAAAAAGAAAGTAATGTTGATGATTGCAACTGTTCATATCCTGGATGTCCTAGGAAGGGTATGTGTTGCGAATGTATACAATATCATCTTGAGAAAGATCAACTTCCGGCATGTGCGTTCCCTGACGACGTCGAAGAGACCTATGACCGGTCTTTTGAAAAATTCATAGAGGTGTACAATTGAGAGGAAAAGTACAAGTCAAAACCATAATAGGTAGGGGGCATTCATCTAACGTCTTCTTGGTGAAATCCAACAGGAATTTTTTGGTAGATGCTGGTATGGGAGTCGCCGAAAAGGTGAAAGATCTGGTAAAGGACACTGATCTTGATAGGATAATTCTAACCCACAGGCATATAGACCATGTCGGTGATGCGGAGCTTCTTTCCAAAGAACTAGATGTGCCTCTATATGCTCCTAAAAAAGAAGCCGAAGCTCTCCGTAAAGGTGATGATCATACTATCCTTTCCAATAGCTTCGGTAAGAAGATATCTCCATTAGATGTGAAAACGCTAGACATCGGTACCTTTTCAGGTTTTGAGATCATCTTGACACCAGGTCACACAGAGGAGAGCATCTGTCTTTATCACCAAGATGAAAATATACTTATATCCGGGGATACCGTTTTCGCTAATGGTGGCGCTGGAAGAACGGATCTACCCACTGGTGATAGGAAAGAACTGGTAGAATCGTTGGAAATGCTTGCCGAACTTGATGTAGATTCCCTTTATCCTGGACACATGTCTACTGTAGAAAAAGATGCGGGGGATCACATAAAAAAATCTCTGAGATATATTAAGATGTTTTGAGTGAGA
>CAYNOV010000029.1:0-13889 GCA_964398905.1 uncultured Thermoplasmata archaeon | reverse complement strand
ATGTTTTACGAACCATCTCTACAGATTCATCCTTTTTCTTTCCATTATTACATCTCAGTAAAAACAAGAAGTTTTGCGGGCTTGGAAACTTCTGGTTTCTCCCAAACCCACCGTATTCGGAGTCATATGCACTGTAGAGATAATCAAACGCTTCGTCGAGTATCGATCCATCTATTGGTTTGTCTTTTACAAAATCTTCTTTTCCTAAATTTTCAATTATAGATTCGCCTCTCTCCACCAATCGTTCTCGATCCTTTTCCCAGAGTTCTTCTATTTTAGGGATCAATTCCATCAGGCCGGACATACCTCTTTTTCCCACCTTTGGAATATAAGTTCCAGCGTAAAATGGTATCTTCTCGGGAGTCATCAAAATGGTCAGAGGCCATCCTCCTCTCCCTGTCATGCTTCTAGCAACGTCCATATATACTGAATCTATCGCCGGCCTTTCTTCTTTATCCACTTTGATAGAAACGAAGGTTTCGTTCATAAGTTCGGCCACTTCTTCATCTTGGAATGATTCCCGCTTCATGACGTGGCACCAGTGGCAGGAAGAATAACCTATCGAAAGAAAGACGGGTTTGTCCTCTTTTCTAGCTTTTTCAAAAGCTTCTTCACACCATGGAAACCATTCCACAGGATTATCAGCGTGATCTTTCAGATATGGGCTCTTTTCACCCTTGAGATGGTTGATCTTAACCCCTCCAAGATATCATAACCTCATAACAGGTTTATAACATCTTCCCAACCATCTCTGCTACCTCTTCTAACATATTTTGGTCTTCTTCTTCAAATCGTGCCTTTTTGTGGGAGTCGATGTCTATCTCGCCTACTACTTCTCCTTCTTTGAATATAGGCACTACTATCTCAGATTCAACCTGAGGACTGCAGGATAGATAATTTTTCTCTTGCTTCACGTCATCTACCAAAAAAGTCTCTTCTCTTTCAGCCGCTTGTCCGCAAACACCTTCCCCAAAATCGATGTTAGTATGATCTGTAGGCTCTCCTATGTAAGGACCGAGGACCAATTCACCATCTTCGACGAGGTAAAAACCGACCCAATCATATCCCTTTAGTTCTTTATTCAGTAGCAAACAGATATCTTTCAATCTAGTCTCTAAGTCCTCATCTTTATTTATGATGTTCTCCACTTTTTCTATCATATTTTCTGTTTCCATCGTATTTATTCCTCCTGCAGTTCTATCCATTTCTCCACAGCCTCTCTTAGATGAGGTATAGTTATCGAGCCTCCAACAACCAAACCTACTGACAACGCTTCCATCAACTCTTCATCAGTAACGCCTTCTTCGCTGCATCTGTTAAGATGATATTCTATACAGTCGTCGCATTTTAAAACGAGTGAAGCTACCAAACCAAACATCTCTTTGTTTCTTTTGGATAGAGCACCATCCTCATAGACCTGTGTATCTAAATTGAAGAATCTCTTTATATGGAGGTTTCCTTTTTCTATAACTAGTTCGTTTAACCTTTCCCTTTTTTCTTTAAAGCTTTCTTCTGTCATCAAAAGAACAGTACTTTAAACTCTTTTAATATTAACCCTACCGAAAACTACATATAAGGATATTAGAATATTCTAATATAGACATGAATAAAGGACGGCCGGATGATGAGCGTATACACGAGATGCACGCTGAGTTGTGTAAGATGTTGTCCCATCCTACTAGACTTAAAATATTAGAGCAGTTGAAACGGGAGAAGAAAACGGTGAAAGAGATAGTGAAGGCTGTAGAATCGAGTCAACCCACGGTTTCACAACATCTCGGAGAACTGAAGAAACGAGGTTTGGTCGGCGCCGATAGAGAGGGAACTAATATGCTTTATAGCATAAAGTATCCTAAAATCCTTGAGGCTTGTGATACCATCCGAGAAGTCCTTTTCGAAAAGCTATCTGATGATAAAGAACTTTTGAAAAGAGGTGAAGATCATGACTGAAACTCAAGATGAAGATATTGAAAAGATAAAAGAAAAAATGGTGGATAATATGATGAACGAAGGAAAATCGAAGCAGTATCCGGAAGAGCCTATCGAAATGACTGACAACGACTTTCAAGAGACCTTGGAGGAATATCCTCTTGTACTAGTAGATTTCTGGGCCGCATGGTGCGGTCCTTGCAGGATGATGGAACCTGTTTTGGAAGAAATCGCAGAAGAACACCAAGGTGATGTTGTGATCGGAAAAATGAACGTTGACAAAAATCAGAACATCCCCAGTAAATTTCAGATATCAAGTATTCCAACTTTGATCCTTTTCAAAAACGGCGAACCTGTTGAAAAAATGATAGGTGCACTCGCTAAAGATCAACTAGTTCAAAAATTCGAACAACATCTTGGATGATCCTAAGACTTCTTCTCTTCAGTCTCTAGAAAAAGCCTTTCTTTTATTTTTTAATATTTTTGAAAACAAACTTTCCGAAAATTTAATAGTAATCTATCAGTTTGAACCTATCTATCATGACTCTCACTGGAGATTACGATTTCAAAGAAGCCGAAAAGAAATGGATGAAGAGATGGGATGAGATGGAGATATACAGGTATGATCCAGAATCTGACAAACCTGTTTTTTCCATCGATACTCCACCGCCGACCGTTTCCGGTGATATGCATATCGGTCATGCCTATTCTTACACACAGATGGATATCATTGCCCGCTACAAGAGGATGCAGGGTCACAATCTCTTTTATCCATGGGGATGGGACGATAATGGGATCGCTACAGAATTGTTCGTTATAAACGAGACAGGAGCAGATCCAAAAAAAGTCGGTAGAAAGAAGTTCAGAGATATATGCATAGAAGAAAGTGAAAAACTGGAGAAAGATCTTGAGAGAAAATGGAAAAGGATCGGCACCTCTGCAGATTTTGGTCTTTTCTATAGGACGATAGACGAAAGGACATTGAAGACTTCTCAAAAATCGTTCATCGATCTTTACAAGATGGGCAGAGAATATAGAAAAAAGGCACCTACATTATGGTGCCCGCACTGTGAGACCGCGATATCTCAGGTAGAGACAGAAGATATGGAAAAAGATGGCCAATTCAATAATATACGTTTCTCGGTCGAAGGTGACCGCGACCTTATCATCTCAACCACGAGACCTGAACTTTTGCCCGCTTGTGTCGCGATCTTTATACATCCAGATGATGAGGAACATAAGGACCTAGTCGGTAAAGCAGCTGAAGTACCTCTATTCGGTCAAAAAGTTCCGATATATGAGGACGAGGAAGTAGACATGGAGACTGGAACTGGAGTGGTTATGTGCTGTACTTTCGGTGATCAGGCTGATATCGATTGGTGGTACGCTCATGACCTTCCTCTGAGGATCGCGATAGATGAAACAGGATACATGACCGATATCGCAGATAAATACGAAGGCATGCACGTCGAAGAAGCGAAAGAACAGATCATCAAGGACTTGAAGGGAGCCGGAAAAATGGGAGAACAGTGGGATATAACTCACGATGTAAAAGTCCACGAGCGGTGCGATACACCTATAGAGTTTTTAGTCACTGAACAGTGGTTCATCGAGTATTTGGATCTTAAAGAAAAGTACCTAGAAGTGGGCGAGGAACTAAACTGGCATCCGGATCATATGAAGGTAAGATATGATAATTGGGTGAAATCGCTCAAGTGGGATTGGTGCATTTCAAGACAGAGGTATCACGGTATCCCGTTCCCTGTTTGGTACTGTGAAGGATGTGGAGAAGTAAAACTTGCAGAAGAAGAGGACCTACCAGTAAATCCCTTAGTGGATGAGCCTAAAGGACGTTGTGATTCTTGCGGATCTAAAAATTTTGAGCCTGAGGAAGATGTTTTGGACACTTGGGCTACCTCTTCATTGACACCATACATCGCGACCAGGTGGATCGAGGATTCAAAGATGTTCGAGGATGTGTTCCCCTTTGATTTAAGACCCCAATCACACGATATAATCAGTTTCTGGGCTTTCAACACGATAGTTAAAAGCCTATTCCACTCTGAAACTAAACCGTGGGACGACATCATGATCCACGGTTATCTTATGCTTCCTGGCGGCCAGGCATTTTCCTCCTCTAGAGGAATAATCATAGATCCTGAAGAAGTGGCTGAGGAACATGGTGCAGATTCGATAAGATATCTTGCGGGTATACATAAACCTGGTGAGGACGGCGAATACGAAGAAAAATGGTTGAAAAGAGGACAAAGGATCCGGACCAAGTTTTGGAATGCCCAAAAACTGATCTCTAATTCTTTCGATGATAAACCGGAAGAGGATCCTCCGCTTCGGTTGATGGATAACTGGCTGTTGAGCAAATACAGCGATCTAGTAGAAAAAGCAACTGAGTACATGGAGGATTACAGGTACGATAAAGCCCTCAAAGAGACTGAGTATTTCTTGTGGCACGTGTTTGCTGATCATTATCTAGAGATGGCTAAATATCGGATTTACGAGGAAGAGGATAAGGCTGTAAAGTACGTTCTGTATCAAGTCGGTCTAGGGATCACTAAACTTCTCGCTCCTTTCCTTTCATTCATTACTGAAGAAGTCTACCAGCAGGTCTACAAAGAATTCGAGGAGAAAGAAAGTATCCATGTTGAATCCTGGCCGGAACCGATCTTCACAGATAAGGTAGCCGAGGAGACAGGAGAGATGGTAAAAGATATCATTGCTGAAATTAGAAATTGGAAATCGGATCAGGGAATACCTTTGAATGATGAGATAGGGTCTATCAGGTTGATTACAAAGAATGAGGCGATATTGGAATGTGAACAAGATATACTGAACACTTTGAACGCATCAGATATACAGATATTGGATGAAGAAGAGATAAAGGAAGAGCCTACTGAAATAAAACCTATTCATGCTGAAATAGGGCCTAAATATAAAGATAAAGCCGGAGAGGTCTTCCAAAAATTGGAGGAAACAGGTCCTAAGGAGATATATTCTTCTATTGAAGAGAAAGGACATCATGAACTTGAATTATCGGATGGCACGAAAATTTCTCTCAGCGAAAACGATGTTGAATTGAAAATGGCTAAAGTCCACGAAGGCGAAACTTTAGATACGCTCTCTCTAGAAGATGTAGTGATATTGTTGGAGAAACGATGATTTAAGAGTAATAGTCGGTGTAAGAAACATCATTTTCTTTTTTTTCATCTCCACTTTTTCTACATTGAGTGCATACTCCCCTTTGTATGTGTTCATCACATGTCAAGGAACCACACAAACTGCAGGACTGTGAAGCATTTTTCCCGCAGATATGGCAGCTGCCCAACATCCTCATAATTCGACCTCCTGTTACTTCAGATGATTTTTCATGATATTAAACTTTAGGTTCAAATTTTCATTTATATCGCTGTTATAAACCGAAAAAAATATGGTAGAGTAGTATTTACATCAACTGTAAGGGATGATATAAATGGTAAACTTTGAAGAAAAATTTTCGGAAAGGGCCTCAAAAATGAAAAGGTCTGAGATCAGAGAACTTCTCAAACTGATACAACAGCCGGATATCATATCTTTCGCAGGTGGATTGCCGAATCCAAAGGCGTTCCCTGTTGAAGAGACTAGAAAAATAATAAATGAGCTACTCGACGAAAAGGGAGAGAAGGTACTTCAATACGGCTCTACCGAGGGAGTAGGACCTTTAAGAAAAGAATTGGCTAAGATGATGAAGGGGCGTGGTATGGATGTTGATCATGAAAATATATTGATAACACACGGCTCACAGCAGGCTTTGGATCTTTTGAGTAAAGTCATGCTTGATCCGGACGACACTATCATCGTTGGATCGCCTACATATCTGGGAGCTACAGGAGCATTCAGAGCGTTCGAAGCCAATATGGAAAGCGTTCCTGTGAACGAAGACGGTATGGACATGGATATGCTTCGGAAGAAATTAAAAAATCTGAAAAAAAAGGGTAAACTTCCGAAGTTCATCTATGTGGTGTTGACTTTTCAAAATCCTTCAGGCGCGACGATGACCGCAGAAAAAAGAAAGGAACTTTTAGAAGTAGCTGCGGAATATGATTTATTGATAGTCGAAGATTCTCCCTACTCTCACCTGAGGTATGAAGGAAAAGAAAAGCCTCATCTGATTTCATTAGATGATGACGATAGAGTACTTAGATTGGAAACGTTTTCGAAGATTTTAGCTCCTGGATTCAGGATAGCTTGGGCTACTGGTCCTACGGACCTCATAGAAAAGATGTGCATCGCTAAACAGGCTACCGATCTCTGTACGAATCCTTTTGGACAGTACGTTGCTTACAAATACATATCAGAAGGAATTATGGACGAGCATCTAGAAAAAATAAAGAAAATATATAATAAGAAGAGATTGACGATGTTGGAGGCGATGGAAGAACACTTCCCAGAGGGAGTAAAATGGAATAAACCCAATGGAGGCATGTTCATATGGGTGGAACTACCCGAGCATTTGAACACTAGAGAGATGTTCGACAAAGCTATAGATGAAAAGGTCGCCTATGTGGTCGGAGACGCGTTCTTTGTCGACGACGGTGGATACAACACCATGAGGATAAACTTCACTCACTCTTCCGAGGAAGAGATAAAGAAAGGTATCAAGTCGCTCGCAAAGGTCATAAAAGAGGAAATGGATATAATCGAAGTAAAAGAAGAGAGTCCTATCTCTCCTTGATCGATGGATGTATGTCTAGTAATCTCTCTGAAACCCTTTTACCCTCGGCTATTTTCTTTATATCTTTTGAACTCTTGATCCCATCTTCTGTGATGAAAGTTGCTCTTTTCAATTCGGTCAATTCGAAATAGTCGTTCTTGACTGAGATATTTGATTGTGTATCCCATACTTCTTTAGCATGATGTGTTTCCATCTTCGGTGTAGGTATCCCTTTTGGTAATATCTTAGAACTGTCAGAGACGACAAAGAATTTCTTTCCAAAATTTTCAGAAACGATAGCCAATGCTTTACTGCCTATTTTGTTCAAGAAACCTTTTATCGAGATGGTATCAGCCCCAACAACAACGCAATCAACTTCCTCTATAGCTTTACACATACCAGCATCTATCCAATAATCTACATCTACTCCTTTCTCCATCAATCTTTTAGCGGTGACTCTTCCTTCTTTCAAAGGTCTAGATTCGAGCACAACGACTTTCTCTACCTCAGATAGAGATCTGATCACCGTTGAACTCCGACTCAAAGTCAGTATCTTGTCTTTCTTTTTACGTTCTAACAATCGCTTCATTTCTCTCACAGCTTCATTTTTCCAAGAATAAAATTCCTGTTTTAATTCGTCTATTTCTTTTTCGATATCATTCTTCTTTTCGATAGAAAGAAATATCCTATTAGAAAGATTGACGAGAGGGGTAATAGAATATCTTCTTTTGACCAACTTTTCTAAGAACTTTATCATATCTTCCTCTTCCATTCTTCGAATACTTTCAAAAACGTCCTCAAGCAATTCTGAGGCTCCCTTTTCCCTATCACTTATTATTTCTTCTGCAGTTCGGAAAGTCATATTACTTGATAGGACTCATAATTATCAAATTTTGTGTTATAATTTTTTTATCGATACTCTTATTTAACCCATCTCGCATAACGATGGAACACCGAAGGATAGCCATCAGGGAAAAAAGGAGGTAAAATCACGTCCGAATTAGTGCACTCAAAAAAGATAAGGGAATATTTTCTATCCCTTGAAAAAGAAGCCGATAAATGTTATGATGTCGCAGAGAAAGCAAGATCCAAGGGTTACGATCCAAAAAAGGAGGTGGAGATCCCTAGAGCTGAAGACCTGGCTCTAAGAGCTCAAAAACTTACCGGTGTTGAAGATACCGCTGAAAAGATAAGAGAACTGAGTGAAAAGTACGACAGGGAAGAGGTCTCTATAAGGATAGCTAAAGATGTTGCCTCTAGAGATAAGGGGAGCAAGGCTGAGAGATTGGAGGACGCTGTTAGGATAGGATTAGCAGTTCTGACGGAAGGTATCCTCGTAGCTCCTTTGGAGGGTATCGGTGGAGTTGATATAAGGGATAATAACGACGGCACAAATTATGTAGAGCTTTCGTTTGCTGGACCGATCCGATCAGCAGGTGGAACCGGTCAGGCTATGAGCGTTTTGATCGCCGATGTAGTTAGACGAGAACTCGATATAGGATCTTTCAAACCGACTCCCGCGGAGATACAACGATTCAAAGAGGAGATCCCTCTTTACAAGAAATCTTTAGGTCTCCAATATACCCCCTCTGCTGAAGAGATATCTCTTATTGTAGATGGATGTCCTGTGAGCATAAGCGGTGAGGGTACAGGCCAGGAAGAGGTTTCTGGTAATAGAGACCTTCCTAGAGTCGATACCAATCAGGTAAGAGGCGGCGCATGTTTAGTGATCGCTGAAGGCATGTGCTTGAAGGCTAAGAAGTTGAAAAAATATGTTGAGAAACTAGATATAGAGGGATGGGAATTTTTGGATGAATACATAAAAAAATATGCCTCTGGAAAGACACAAGAATCTGATAAGGGTGAAGATGAGGATAAAGGGATAGCGCCTAAAACGAAGTACATACAGGAAACTATAGCTGGCCGCCCAGTTTTTGGTCATCCCAGCGAAAAGGGAGCTTTTAGGCTCAGATATGGAAGAACTAGAACTGAAGGATTAGCCTCTATAGCCGTGAATCCCGCAACCATGTATCTGACAGACGAATTTTTAGCTCTTGGAACTCAGATAAAGACGGAAAGACCGGGCAAAGCTGGGGCGATAACGCCCTGTGATAGTATAGAAGGACCTACCGTTCTGCTAAAAGATGGCACCGTCAAAAGGGTGGATTCACCAAAAGAAAGTAAAGAATTGCAGGATCGAGTCCAAGAGATAATCGATATAGGTGAAGCTCTAGTTCCTTTCGGTGAATTCGTCGAAAACAATCATCCTCTCGTTCCTGGAGCATATTGTCATGAATGGTGGGTCCAAGAAGTTGATGAAGATATCAAAGAAAAGGATATCACTGCTGAAAAAGCAGTAGAACTTTCCCGCGAGAAAGGTCGTCCTCTTCATCCTAAATACCTGTATTTCTGGGACTATGTCGATGTTGAAGATATAGAGGAGCTAAGGGATTGGATCTTTGAAGATGGCTCTATAAAAGATGGGAGATTGGAACTTCCTGATGCCCCTGAAAAAAAGAGTATACTCGAAAGGATCGGTATACCCCATGAACTAGATGGAGCTATCATGATACCTGAGCAAAAACCTCTACTTTATACTTTAGGCTTAGATGAAGTAAATTTGGAAAAAAAGAGTGATTCAGACGAGGATGAACCCTTGAGTTATGTGAGTGAACTATCAGGCGTTCCGATCAAAAGTAAAGGTCCAACTAATATCGGTTCTAGGATGGCTAGACCTGAGAAAGCAAAAGAAAGGAAGATGAATCCCCCAGTTCACGGTCTGTTTCCATTAGGTGAAGCTGGAGGATCAGAAAGATTGGTAAAGGATGCAGTTGAAGAAAATGTGATCGAAGTCGATATCAGTGCTCGAAGATGTCAGAGTTGTGGTAAAAGTAGCGCTTTAGTGCGGTGCTCATGTGGCGGAAGATGTGAAATTGTTAATGACCATCCAGAAGAACAGAAAATTCCTATGAAAAAGATTTACCGGCAGGCACTCAATACCCTTGGTGAGGGAGGGAATATCAATAAGATAAAAGGAGTCAAAGGACTAATCACCGAGACTAAAACACCTGAGGCTTTAGAAAAAGGCATATTGAGGGCCAAGCATGATATCTACGTTTTCAAAGATGGGACTTCAAGATATGATATGACGGACCTTCCTCTTACTCACTTCAAACCCGAGGAGATCGGTCTGAGCGTTGAAAAAGCTAAAGAACTTGGTTACAAAGAGGACATAAAAGGTGAAGAACTCGTAGTAGAAAGTCAAATGCTCGAGTTGAAGCCACAGGATATGATCATCTCGAAAGATGCTGGAAATTACATGGTAAAAGTGGCAAATTTTGTTGATGACCTATTAGAAAGATATTATGAGGTAGATGGATACTATGAAGCTGAAAACAGGACTGATCTGATAGGTGAATTGATCGTTGGTTTAGCACCTCATACTTCTGGAGGAGTCCTTGGGAGGATAATCGGTTTTCACGAAGGAAGAGCGGGCTATGCCCATCCCTATTTCCATGCAGCTAAACGTCGTAATTGTGACGGAGATGAAGATTGTATAATGCTTTTAGTCGATGGTCTCCTAAATTTTTCTGAAGATTTTCTTCCAGAAAAGAGAGGAGGTCTTATGGATGCTCCCTTGGTCCTTACAACTAAAATAGACCCGATGGAGATAGACGGTGAAGCTCACAATGTAGATACCTCTTGGGAGTATCCTCTAGAGTTCTACGAGAAAACTTTTGAATATCCTAAACCGAAGGAATTGGAGGATCTGATTGAAACCGTTGAAGATCGATTAGACAAAGAATCCCAGTACGAAAATTTCGGATACACCCATGAAACTTCAAAGCTGGACGAAGGGCCTACTATGAGTAGATATACACGTTTAGGAAAGATGACCGAAAAGATGAATGCCCAGATCAGAGTGGCGGATACGATAAGGGCTGTTGATACTGAAGACGTGGTGAGCAGAGTGATCAATGATCATTTCATCCCCGACCTTATCGGAAATCTCAACAAGTTCGGTGTGCAGCAGATAAGATGTACAAAATGCAATACCAAGTATAGGAGGATTCCATTGAGTGGAGAATGTAAATGTGGTGGTAATCTAACTTTGACAATACACGAAGGAAGTGTAAAGAAATATCTTAATTTTTCCTTGGATATGGTGGAAAAATACAAGGTACCAGAATATCTTTACCAGCGTGTTCAGCAGCTCAATACGCAGATAGAATCTCTTTTTGAAAATGACAAGGTCTCTAATCCGAGTCTAGACGAGTTCTGTTGATCTATTATCCGAAAGAACTCAGACTTGTCTGTTTTCTTCTTTTCAACCCCTCCTCATATTGTTCAAGAGCTGATTCGACTCTATTTTCGGAGAAATCTCTTTCCCCACACAGGAATCCTTTCACATCTCCTAACTCATGTTTGAAATCTATGGAGTAATCGTCTGTAACATCTGGATTTAAAAATATATCTTTGATCGACTCACAATTGTTGATCTCTTTTCCCTTCTCTTCTAGCACACTTTCGATGTCACCGTATTCTTTAATATATTTGAGTCCACGTTTAGGACCGATTCCTTTTACACCTTCGTTGTAATCGGTTCCACATAAGATACCTATCTCGACAAGTTGTTCTCTATTTATCTCCAATTCGGATAGAACTTCATCCAGATTTATCAATTCTGGACTGATCTTTTTGTATTTTGAGGAGCCGGGTATCTTTCTTTTACCCGTAACTGTAAGATTTTTTATCAATCTTGAAGCTCCGAAAAGTAAAGTATCATAATCCTGACTTCCAACTGCCCATGCATCTCCCTTTTTCACTAGATGAGCGGCTTGACTTTCTCCCTCTGAAGGAGCTTGGACCCAAGGTATAGATAAAAGAGATAGGAGTTTTTTACTGCTTTTTTCGATCTCGTCTGTCATCCTTGAGGTTTGTTGTGCTTTTATTCTCGCTCTTTCTAGATCCCCTTCTGCTAGCGATTTTTCATATTCCTTTTTGGCCTTTTTCTTTCTCTCTTTTCTTTTCTCTAAAGTGCCCTCTTTCATAATATCAGGAGACCCGTCGAAAACATAGACAGGTTGAATTCCAGCCTCAACAAGATTTGCATTCCTGTAAAGTATTCCGGAAAGGTGAGATGTCACTCTTCCTTCAGAATCTTTTAGTGGTTGTCCATCTCTTTGGCGTATGCTTGATAAAAATTGATATATTATGTTGTAAGCATCGATCGCTATCACTTTATCTTCTAGGTCTTCAAAATTGATTTCCTCGCTTTTTATTATATCCCCGATACCGACACCCATTTTACCATCTCATGAGAATATGACTCCTTCCATCTGAACTTTTATACCTTGGTCGGTTATCTCGAAGGGCTTTATTTTTCGAGAGTGATCGATCCTTCTCATTTTTATGACCTGTATACTCAACTGGACTTCTTCCATATCGGATTGATTATATCTAAGAAGTATCACGCCGTCAGCTGTGTACTCTATCAAACCGTCACGAGAACTTTTGGGATTTTCGTCTTTTACTTCCGCGGTCAAAAGAGCCGTTGCGCCGGTTTCTTTTATCATATTGCTCAGTGCGAACAGTTGGTTTCTTTTTTCCTTTGGATCATCTGCTAACATATTCAGCAGTGAAACGGAGTCGATAGCTATCCTTTCCGCATCGAAGCTTTTGATGAATTGCGGTAGATCGCTTTTTATCTTGTTTATCGTTGCTTCTGCATCTGCTGGAGTTAGTTTTTTAACAGCCAATTGTTCATCATCTATATAAGGTTGGAAATCCCATCCATATGAAAGACCTGTCTCTATCATCGCGTTTCTATCTTCTTCAAGAGAAATGAATATTCCAGATTCTCCTTGCTGTAAGCCTTCCCAGATATACTGAAGCGAAAAAGTCGTTTTACCCGTTCCAAACTCGCCCATAACAGTGAATACGTGACCTTTTGGAACCCCGCCTTTTAACATCTCGTCGAGACCTTCTATACCGGTTTTTATCTTCTCAATATTTTCATTCCTCATCCTATCACCTTATCTTTTGGTAATTTATAACGGTGTAACCTTGATAGTCAGTGACTTCAGCGGTGAATCTAGCTATTTTTTCCCTCTTCAAATGCGGTAGTACACTCATGAATTTATCTACTACAAGATAACGTTGTCGCTGAGAACTCCGAGTAGTTTTAGACCATTGGAAGGAGAATACCCCATCGACACTATCGATGATCTGATATTCAAGGCTTTTGTCTACTATGCCCTTGGACAGCATCAAATAAACTATCCCTCCCCATTTTTTCGATGCCCTTCTCATCCCTTTTATTATCGTCACCAATTTGTCTTGGTCGATCGAAGAATTAGTCAGAAGATCTGTTATCGAATCTATGATGACCATATTTTTTTCAGCGTTGTTATCTAAAAAGTGAACCAGCTCTTCTAAAAGCTCTGTATCGGAACTATCAGAAAAAAGCTCCGTTTTCTTTGGATCACTCGACCATCCAGAGGGAACCATAGTTCTTTGAAAGTACTCCTCTGAGAAGTCTTTGAATTCGAGACGTTCTTCTATAATATCATAATAGTCTTGATTGAAAGAGGCACTAACCTCGTCGAGTATGTCTCCCTTTGCTCTTGAAAATGTGATGTAAAAAACGTTTTCTGGCAGAATAGACCCTTTACATTCATCTCCCAGAATCACCGAGATATCTTTTGGTTCGTTTTGCACCTTTAATATTTTGGCGGAGGAGGTGTATGCGTATTCTAGCCCCCCTGCGCCTATTTCTGAAAAAAGCAACACTACGGAGCCTGCGGGAACACCTCCTTTGATGATCGAATCCAGATCGCTGACACCTGTTGGGATTTTTTTCATGGTTTTACACCGTCGGACTTTTGTCAGACAATTATGCCATAAAGCATATGTTAGAACAATACTTTATACTTTTCTTATGTTCAACGAGCGACGAACACGGAATGGTAAAAATATAAAAAAAGACATATGGACCTGCTTTAGAATAAAGATAATATTATATCGGAACCCTCTCCAAAATCCTTTTATACTACTCCCCTTTCTAACTCAAGTCCCAAGTTGGGAAATCGCGTAATCCCGGCGCGGGAAAGCAAAGTTAAAATACTTTGATCGCTTAATGTTTACATTGCACTCGGCGACATGAAAAAGGGTTGTCGAGGAAGGGTATAGGATCACTATGATCCGATGATTACCAGTCATACGCAGACCTGGATGTGTACCAGACCGATAGTAA
>CAYNOV010000028.1:5623-13900 GCA_964398905.1 uncultured Thermoplasmata archaeon | reverse complement strand
GCATTCATCTGCTGTTGGGATCTTGTCAGTATCTAAAACTCTTTTGCCTTTTGTCGAAGGGACCACATTTAGTTCTCCACCTTCAAAATATGGGATCTTTCTGTCATTGTATCTATCGAGAAATACAGCTAAAGAAGCTACTTCTGAATGAGGTTGAGAACCTACAGCTACATTATGATCCGCGATATCGTAAACATCTCTCGGAACTTTTTCAGATCCGACGATCACAAGCGGATTTTCCAATTCATTCTCCTTTAAAAACTGATCTATATTTTCACCATACATCGTCAAGTGAACTGTGTCTCCGTCCCATCGTTTTATCAAGTTTTTCCAGTCAGACTCTTCGACGATATCGAAATCCCCTCCAAATCTAGAAGAAACGTCTTTCAGAGTTTCCTTTATCTTTTGGTCAAGATCGGGCATGAACATCTTCTCAAGACCGAATGCTCTAGCGGTCAGACCCACGTGAGTGGTCATCCTTCTATCTCTTTCCGGTCTATGTCCCAATCTAAGAACTGAAGACAATCATCTCACCATGGACCTTCGTCTTCTTCATCTCCATAATCGTTGAAAGTGGGTTCTATTCCGCTGGGTTCTTCGTAAGATTCTTCCTCTTCTTCAAAACCTTCATCGAAATCACTCTCGAACTCCTCTTCGAACTCGTCTTCTTCTTCTTGGAACATATGGGCTGATCTTTCGCCATACAATGGTAGAAGAACACCTTCTGTTAATGGTATAGAAGAGGCAAAACCCAAAAGCCCGGCAGGGAAGATATACCTCAGTGATACGATGTCAATGAAATATCCTCCGTGAAATATTATCCAACCGAATATCGCTATCGAAACTCCAGTCAATAACCATCCCACAACATCAGGAACTAAAGTCATCTCTGGAAGGCGGAAAAACACAGGAGCTAGAAAACAAACCACCAACGCTAATATCGAAAATAAAACTATGATGGGATGATCTCCATAAATAGGAAAAACCGCATATATCAGAAATATAGCTGTGATTATCAAAACTACACCGGATATCAATGCTTGTAGTCCCTCTGACATCTCGGAAAATATGTCTTCGATCTTCTTCAATTCCATATACTAACCTCCTTCCTTCAATTCTTCTATCCTATGTCCCTTATATTTTAACTTTACTGATCTTTTAACGAGTCCTTTTAAAGTTGTCCCACTGTAACCTATCTTTTTGCTTATATCGTTTGCAAAAGTTTCCCCCTCTTTTACAGACTCTAATATCTCCTCTTCTAGTTCTTCGAATTTTTCATCATCTAACATAGCTGCATAAAGAACATCGCTTATCTCTTCGATGGGAACTGATGCGTCTATATGAACATCAGAATAATAAGTGTGATACGCCTTTTTCGTCTCTCTACCAGTGTGCTGCCATCTAGTTTCTACAAGATCCATATTGTCAAATATCTTCAGTGTTTTTTTACCTTCTTCACCGTATTTTTCTTCGATATCTTCTTCAGTCTGCCATCCTTCTGCGAGATCAGTGTAAACATTCTTTTTCACGTTCGTACTGACGGCTCTAAGAATGGGAACTAATTCCGTCACATCTTTTATGACTTTAACTCGGCTCATAGTGATACTACCTAGTTCCTTATTACACGATAAAATTTAATATTTTCCTATAACTTATGTTTAATCAGCCCTAAATTTTCTACTTCTTTCACTTAGAGTTTTTTCAGCCCTTTTGATGAAAGTTGGAATGCTCTCAACATCTTTAACTTCCTTTTTCAGGAACTTTATCATCTGTTTACGATATTCTACATCGTACTTGATAGCGTTGGATTCACAGGCCTTCCTTATCTTATAGCAGAGTTTTCCACCACTCGAATCCCAATCGGTGAGTATGATCACTTTGTCGTGTTTTTTCCTCAATCTTTCTATTATCGTGAATATCCTCTTTCCTCTTTTTATCCTTATTATCTTACGTTCTATACCGAGACTTTTCAAAGCCTTCATATCTTTTCTACCTTCAACTATTATAGGGATGTCTTTATCTTCTTTTTTAATCCTCTCGATGATCTTTCGGATCCCTTCAAGTTCCTCTTCCAATCTCATCTTTCATCTCCTAGTTCTTTTTTAATCGTATTCAACAATCGCTCCCTTTCGACATCAGAAAAAAACAATCGTTTACTTTTTGAAGTTTTTCCTTTTACGATGTTAACATCTCTGCTCGAGATATTTAACAATTTGGAGAAGTATTCTTTCACTTCCTTATTTGCCATACCGTCCTTTGCTCTCTCCATCACAGATAATTCTACTTGGTTTCTCCATTTATCTATACCGGTGATCCCCTTTTTTGAGGATTTTGGAGAAACCCTTACATCTAGATATGTACCTTCATTTCCACTTTCACTACAATCGATAAGAGTCCCTTCTTTCATGTTCAATAAAAAAGATTAGGACGATTAAAACCCTTTTCATCGAACACCTTGTATAGTGTCTTCTTCTCTTACAGGACATATATCCTGTTCCTGTAGACCAGTGATTATCGACATCAATTTTATCTTGTTTTTGCAATCGTGGTCTATCCTCGCTCCGGAGATAACCCCTGCTCTAGAGTCGAGTTTGGAAGTCATCATCCCGATGATATCGTAGTATTTCCTCACGGAGAGACTATCAGCTCCTCCCGTCAGATGTATAAGTGCCTTTTTAGCACCTTGATAATCGGTATCGAGAAAGGGATTGTTTTCAGCATCCTCTACCACTTTTTCCGGTTCCTGACTGTGAGCCTCACCTATCATAAGGGTGGAATATCCTCCTCCACCGAGAACGGACTTCAGATCGTTGAAATCAAGATTTATCAATGATTGTTTTGTCATGGTCTCTGTCACGCTTTTCACTAGATTGGATATGACAGAATCCATGATCCCGAAACCCTGATCTAATGGAATATCCGGACTCACTTCTAGCAGTTTATCGTTATCCAATATTATTGTGGAATTCGCATAACCCTCTATCTTTTGCACTCCTCTCCAAGCTAGGGTTTTCCTGTTCCCCTCCACTGAGAAAGGAAGAGTTACGATATCTATCACCATGGCTCCAGATCTTCTAGCTATCTCGGTGATAACAGGTGTAGCTCCTGTTCCAGTACCTCCTCCAAGACCGGTCGTCAAGAAAACCAGGTCAGCATCTGAGAATAACTCTTTGAAACCTCCTATAGCAGACTCTGCACACTCTTTGCCAACCATAGGATCTCCTCCGGCACCTCTTCCTCTATTGTATGACCTTCCGATCAACATCCTTTTGTCGGCGGATTTATTTTCAAGATGTTCTTTGTCTGTGTTCACTGCTATAGTCTCGGCTCCTTTTATCCCTATCCTGTTCAATCTGTCGATGCTGTTATTACCACCTCCACCCACACCTACTATGTAGATGTTGAGGCCACCAACAGCTGAGCCATCCTTTTCCTTCTTTTTTCTTCTCATATTAAACTAACCCGGCTGATAGAATTTTTTGGTTGAGGAGCTAGGAAACTATAGATATAAGTTCATCTTTCCTTTTCCATATCCCTCTGATATTCTTTGATTTTCTCTTTCACGTATTCTCTTACTGCGGTCCTTATCGCATCGTCTACGTCCACTGAATCACCTCTTTCCACCAGATTTTCGATCTCTCCGACCTTCTGTTTAGGAAGGTCAACTGTAACTTTTGATATATGATCTGGAGCATTTTTGTTCTTGATGAACTCCTTTATCGAGGCTCTTATAGCCTCAGATAGTGAGGAAAAAGATCCTTCTTCCACCAATTCGTTCAGTTCCTCAGCCATATCTTCGGGTATTCTGACAGTTATGCGCTTTGTGTCCGACACTTTACTCCACCTTAATTAATTAAGTCCGACGAATATAGGTTATTCGTCAGACAATTACATAAACGGTATCTATACTTATAAATATTTCGGAGGATGTCTTATATTTCATTCTATATAAGATATCTCTAAATGCTAGAATAAATAAATTGTTAAAAAAAAGAAATCAAAAAATAAAAGAGATCAGGATTCGTAGATCCATTTCTCTTCTACTCTACTGTATGTCTGATAGTCTTCCTCGTCAAAAAAGATATTTAGTTCTCTCTCTGCGCTCTCTTCTGAATCTGCCGCATGAACGATGTTCCTACCTATCTCGACGCCATAGTCTCCTCGAATAGTTCCAGGATCAGCGTCAGCGGGATCGGTAGATCCAACCATATCCCTTATCATAGATATAGATGATTTTCCTTTTACGGCCATCGCAACAACGGGACCTGATGTTATGTATTCCAAAAGAGGTCCGTAGAAATCCTTGCCCTCATGCTCGGCGTAATGTTCCTCGGCCATCTCTCTCTCGATCTGCATCATCTTTAGAGCAGTTATCCTTAATCCTCTGTCCTCGATACGGGAGATCACTTCTCCGACCACGCCTCTTTGGACGCCATCGGGTTTTACCATCAAGAAGGTGGTTTCCATATTGAAACCTCCTACTGATCGCTGCTCTCTTCTTTCTTACTCCCCTTTTTCCGGTAAGTCTCGATAGCTTTGTCTTGAGCGTACTTTTGAGTCCATCTCGTATCTCTTGGTTTCCTATCTAGTTCGACCAGATTTTTGCGGCACTTGCTGGAGCAGAAATGTAAGACCTTGCCTGTATTTTGGATATGCTGTTTTCCCGTCCCGGGCTCTATCGGTTCTCCGCAAAAAGAACATTCCCTTCTCTCTGGCATATTATCTCACTCCGATCTCTTTTGCTTCTCTAGCCGTTTCTCTGAGCATCAGAGTATCTCCTTTCTGTACAGGACCCATAACGTTCCTAGTTATGATCCTGCCTTCGTCTTCCCCCTTAAGGACTCTTACCTTTACCTGAGTTGCCTCACCGGTCATACCGGTTCGGCCTACGATTTCGACAACTTCTCCCGGAATACTATCTTCTGAAGCCATTTTGAAACTCCTCTATATTTTCTATTTTTACTTCAATTATTTCAGATTTTCGAGCTCCTTTTGAAGATCCTCAACCATCTGCTCACCGTCACCTGCATCAACAATAGCTACGGAAGCACAGGGCGCATCGATCCCAGCGGCGGCACCTAATTCGTCTTTAGAAGGAACGTAGGAATAGGAAACGTCCTTTTCTTCACACAGTAAAGGAAGATGAGCTAAAATCTCTGGAGGATTCACGTCTTCCGCCAAAACGGTAAGTATCGCTTCTCCTCTCTCCACATATTTTGTGACTTCGTTCGTACCTTTTCTAACGCTTCCAGTATCTCTAGCTATCTCTACCGCTTCGTATGTTCTGTCCACTAAATCGTCCGGAACTTCAAAGTTTACAAATACTTTATCTGCCATATCATTCCACCTCGTTTCGGACAGGATAACCTGTCCACACATCTCATCGGTTTGAAGTGTACCTCTCTTACTTTAGGTATGGTATAAAAAACTTTTTGCGCAGAAATATCTCATTTCAGATCTATACCCGGTTTTCCAGGTTCGGCTCTTTTCGACTTATCTGAATCCACGTCTTCAGCTCTTATAGTTTCTATTTCAGCGTTGAACTCTTTTCCTAAACGTCCTTTTATCTCTTCTAATGTCGTGATCTCGAATCCGTGATCGACGTATCTGTCCAGTATTTTCCCAGGATTCTTTACGGCTTTTCGAGCTATCTCGCTCAACTCTTTTTTCTTTTCAGGGAATTCACCAGCTAGGTCCCCCATGATAGCCCCCATATCCGGTTTATCCATCTCATCCAATTTCATCTGTATCGCTTCGAACGCTTTAAATTTCCACTCTTCAGCGATTATTATCTGTACTCGATCGGGCTCTTTTTCCGTTATATTCTTGATGTGGATTATGTCCTCTCTTAGGTCTTGGTAGAATTCTTCACCTCTCTCGGCTTCCTCATCGATAAAGGAATCTTCGCATTCAGGCCATCCTGCCTCGTTGATCAAACAGTCATTTCCAAGTTCATGCCACATCTCTTCGCTCAGATGAGGGCCGAATGGATAAAGCATCCTAACGTAGGTTTCTAGACCTCTGTAGAATATCTCAGATCTTTCACTAGAGTCTTTCATCTCTTCATCATATTTTAAAAGTTCATCGAAGTAATTCTCCATCTTTTTCAAACCGTCGCTTATCTTGAAATTTTCTATGTCATCGGCTATCTCCTCGGTGATCTTTTGAGTCCTAGAGAGGATGTACCTATCTCTCTGACCGCAGTTCTCGATATCTATCTCATCTCCAATAGAAGTCCTCTTGAATCCTTCGACCGTCTTCCAGACTTTTCTCAGGTACTCGAATTTAGATTCGATACCTTCGTCGCTCCACTCCAGTTCTCTCCTTGGGTCTGCGGCTGAAAGGATGAAGTATCTGGTCGTGTCAGCTCCATACTTTTCGATCATATTTACAGGGTCCACCACGTTTCCTTTAGATTTAGACATCTTCTCTCCGTCCAGAAGGACCATGCCCTGCGTAAGAAGTCTTTTGAACGGCTCTCTTATCTTACACATCTCCATATCATTGAGTACTTTCACGAAGAACCTAGAGTACATCAGATGTAGGATTGCGTGCTCGATACCACCTATGTATTGGTCCACTGGCATCCACGTTTCCAGGTCTTTCACGTCGAAAGGACCATCATCAAAATCGGGGGAACAATACCTCAAATAATACCATGAAGAGTCGACGAATGTATCCATGGTGTCGGTTTCCCTTTCAGCATTTCCTCCACATTTTGGACATTCAGTTTTTAAGAAATCTTTGTCATTTTCAAGAGGATTACCAGCAACATCTATATCTATATCTGTTGGAAGTTCAACGGGAAGGTCTTCTTCTGGAACAGGTACAGTACCGCATTCGTCACAATATACGATCGGAATCGGTGCACCCCAATACCTCTGTCTTGAGATCAGCCAATCCCTCAAACGATAATTCACTTCGCGGGTCGCTTTCCCTTTTTCTTTAAGATCATCTATTATTTCCTCTCTAGCTTCTTCCGAGTCCATACCGTTATAATCTTCTGAATTTATCAGGATGCCCTCTCCTTCGTAAGCTTTGTCAAGGTCTTCGATATCAAAGCTTTCTTCTTCTGGTTTTATAACAGGTACGATCGGAAGATCGTGTTCTTCAGCAAATTCAAAGTCCCTTTGATCGTGAGCGGGAACTGCCATTATAGCTCCCGTACCATAAGTTTCGAGTACAAAATCTGCGATATAGATGGGTAGCTCCTCATCATTTACTGGATTCACCGCTTTTTTACCGGTGAAGATACCTTCTTTCCCTTTCTGTTCTCTTTCACTAGTTTTCAATCTTTTAGCCCTTTTCACGAACTCTTCTATTTCTTCGTCTTCTTCAGCCAATCTTTCCGCTATCTCGTGCTCGGGAGCCAATACCATGAAAGTAGATCCGAAAAGAGTGTCAGGTCTTGTAGTATAAACAGGTATATCTTCTCCATCTTCGGTTTGGAATATTATCTCAGCGCCTTCACTCTTTCCTATCCAATCTTTCTGCATCTTTTTGACCTTTTCAGGCCACTCTTCAAGTTCCTCTAAATCTTCCAGCAGATCATCAGCATACTCAGTTATATTGAAAAACCACTGGTTAAGATCTCTCTTTTCCACTAAAGATTCACATCTCCAGCATCGTCCCCCTTCGACCTGTTCATTGGCTAGAACAGTTTCACACTCAGAACAGTAGTTGACTTCTGCCTCTTTTTTATATGCTAGGTCTCTTTCGTAGAACTTCAAGAAGAACCATTGATCCCATCGGTAATATTCCTTCCAGTGCGAGGCGACTTCACGGTCCCAATCGTAGGAAAGTCCCAGCGAGTCCATCTGATCCTTCATATCATCTATACATCGTTTGGTCCATTCTTCAGGACTGATATCGCTTTCTATAGCTGCGTTCTCCGTAGGAAGTCCGAACGAATCCCATCCCATTGGATAGAGCACCTCGAATCCGTTCATCCTTTTGAATCTCGCTACTGAATCCCCTATCGAGTAATTACGGGTGTGTCCCATGTGGAGAGCACCGGAAGGATATGGATACATCTCCAAAAGATAATAATTCGGCTTATCCGAATCTCCGTTAGATTTGAAGATACCGGCTTCTTTCCAACGTTCTCTCCATTTTTTCTCCGCTTCTTTCAATGTGTTAAGGAACGATGCCATGGTTTTTGGAGTTAAGAGGTGGTATTTTAATATTATCTGAAGAACTCTAAGTTAAATAATCACAAAAAAGTTATAGCCCGCTGGAAATAACCAAGAGGTATGAACGGTTGGTGGAACAGGCTGG
>CAYNOV010000028.1:0-5523 GCA_964398905.1 uncultured Thermoplasmata archaeon | reverse complement strand
TGACCGGTACCATAGCGGACTCCAATGTTGGAGGTTCCTTGGGAAGCGAGTTCAAAAAGGCCGGTTTGGATGCGATGATAATAAAAGGTCGTGCGGAGAAGCCGGTACAGATCGAGATAGATGACGATAAGATAGAGATCTTGGAAACCGATCTTTGGGGCAAAGAAACCGGAGAATGCTTTACTGGATCAGAAGGTAAAAAAGCGGTGATCGGCCCAGCTGGGGAGAATCAAGTCCTTTTTTCATCTATAGTAACTGACGGTTATAGAGTGTTCGGTAGAGGTGGTATGGGCGCAGTTATGGGCTCAAAAAACTTGAAAGCGATATCTGTCAAAGGCTCGAAAAAAGTACCCGTAGCGGAAGAAGATGAGTTGAAAAAATATGTTGAAAAGGCATTTTCGAAGATCTCGTCCTCACCGGTGACTTCAAGAGGTCTGAAGAAATTCGGCACACCCATACTAGTAAACCTGTTGACGTGGCTTGGTATGTTTTCCAAGAGAAATTTCAGAGAGGCGGCGGAAGAATCAGAAGCCGATAGGCTCTCCGGAGAAACGATGAAAGAAAAGATCGTTGAAGAACATGAAGGTTGTTATGCCTGTTCTATCAGATGTGGATTGAAAACCAAAACTGATGAAAAGAGAGGTAAAGGGCCTGAATACGAGAGCGTTTGGGCACTCGGCTCAAACATAGATAATTTTGATTTAGAAGAAGTGACTGAGCTAAACTACCGATGCAACGAACTTGGTTTGGATACGATCTCTGCCGGTGGCACGATAGCGTGTGCGATGGAGATGAGCGAAGAAGGGATCTGGTCCAAAACAGATGGTTTTGGAGGTGACGTTGAAGGCCTATTGAGCAAGATAGCTCATAAAGAAGGGGTCGGTAAAGAACTCGCACTCGGTTCGAAGCGATTATGTGAAAAGTACGGCTGCGATCTCTCCATGACTGTGAAGGGGATGGAACTTCCAGCTTACGATCCTAGAGGAGCAGCGGGTCAAGCACTTTCATTCGCTACCTCTAATCGAGGAGGATGCCATCTCAGAGGATACATGATAGGGGAAGAGATATTCGGTGTTCCTAAACTCTTCGACCGGTTCAAAACGAGCGGGAAAGCTCAACTGGTCAAAAGGTCACAGGAGAGGAACGCTTTTTTAGATTCGTTGGTATTGTGTAAATTTTCCGCTTTTGCGCTGGATGAAAATTTTTATTCGCGTTTCATCCGCGCTGTCACAGGCAGAGAATACACGGTCAGCGAACTTCACGAAGTCGGAGAGAGGATATACAATCTTGAGAGGCATTTCAATGTAGAGGCGGGTTTTGATAGAAAAGATGATCACCTACCGAAACGTTTTGAAAGACCTCTTGATAGAGGAGCTTCATCTGGCAATGTTTTCGAAATAGATCCTATGCTCGACGATTATTACGAGGTAATGGGATGGGATGAGAACGGGATACCTGAAAATGAAACTTTGAAAGATCTCGATATATTGGATATTTAATAAAGTCGATCTGAAAAGCCATCGATGAAGTTAGAAACGTTTTTACCTAATACTTCGTGATTATAACCACCTTCCAAGATAGCGAACCTTCTTCCCTGGCACTTATCTTTCGAAAAATCTCTCAACATCTTCCCCAAAAGGTTGTAATCTTTTGTCTCGAGGGTTCCACCCCAATCGTTGATGTGCAGGTCGAAGCCAGCAGAAACTCCAAGTATGTCGTATCCCTCAGATGTTTCTAAGTGTCTTTCAACTTTTTCGATATACTTTGTCCTTGAATCGCTTCTAGGATTGACTATCTTCATATCATCATCGTCTCCAAGACAATTGATGTTTCCATCTCCAGTGTGAAGGTCGAAGTCCATGATGAAGGCGCTTTTTATCTTTCCTTGGTCCTTTAGATTTTTTATAGCTATAGCCATGTTGTTAAAATAACAAAATCCCCAATTTGATTCTGGAGATGCGTGATGTCCCGGAGGTCTTATCACTGCGAAGCTCGGAGACCCATCATAAGCAAATTTAGCCGCTGTTAAAGCTCCGCCAGCAGAAAGGCCTGCCATCTCGTATAGTTTTGCACTTCTCTGTTTTATACTTTGAACATGTTCTGGGGAATGGACGAGTTCTATCTCTTCTCTCTCCGCGGTTTTTGGTCTACAGAAATCGATATCTGGTTTGTCTTCCAACTCATCCAATATGCACTGTATTCTGCCCCTTTCAGCAGCTGGATCTGAAGAATAATCGTGATCGGTAAAGTATGGGTGGTAGATGACTTTCATCATTTTTGAAAACACTGTAATTTTGATTTAAGATTTTTGCTTCTATACTCAAAAATATTATTACCTATGTTCCACTTCTCTCACTGAAAACACACTGTGGAGAAATAAAAGATGGATGAAGACATCTTATCGGAGATGCGAAAATTCGGTAGATTTCTGGAGAATAGAGGTCTGAACCTCTCTTCACACAGCGGAAACATGAGTGTAAGGAGAGGTGAGCGGATTTACATCAAAAGACGAGGGGCGATGATGGGCGATCTTGAAGAAGAGGACGTTGTGGAAACAGGGATAGAAGATGACGACAGCGGCGTCATCATAGCTTCGACTGAGATCGGCGTTCATAGAGCCATCTATAAAGAGACTTCCGCCTTAGCGGTGGTCCACGCACATACACCATATGCTATATCTCTTTCACTGGTCAGAGATCAGATAGTTCCTATCGACGATGAAGGTAGATATCACCTCAAAAAGGTTCCCATATTAGATGTCAAAGATTCTATCGGTTCTGAAGAAGTGGAAGAACGTTTACCTCCGATCTTACAAGATTATCCCGCCGCTATAATAAAAGGACACGGTACGTTCGCCCACGGGGAGAACTTGGAGGAAGCTTATAATTGGATAACCGTCGTTGAGAGTATCTGCAAGATAATCTATATCGTAGAGAATCTCGGAGGAGATACTCAAAGGGAGGTGGAATGGTGACATTTCACTATATAGAATTCAAGACTTACTGTCACGCTACAGAGAGTTTAGAGAAAGTTAAAGAGGCCTTCGAAAACACAGCGGGAACAGAGATGGAGTTGGAGATATCGGATGCAGAAGGTTACTATGGAAATCCGATAAAGATACTTGAAGGTAAGATATCGAGGAATCAAGAGATGGATCGATTTTTTGAAAGCCTTCCTGACGATCTGATAGAAGAACTCAAAGAACAGTTAGAAAAACGGATCGATGAACGCTGCAATTTTTTCTTCCGGATTGACAAAGGAAAAGCACTTTTGGGAAAACCTGTCCTAACAAGAGGAGGGAACAGCATCAGGATAAGAGCTAGAGTTGAGAGCTATCCGTCGAAGAAAAGCACTGCTGTGAAGAAGATGAGAGAGTACCTATCGGAGATAGGCAATGAAGATTGATCTCTTCTGAATCTATTTTCACTCGTTTATCTTTACTCATATCTTCTCAACATCAAAAAGTAGAAACATTTATTTGGCCGGTCTCTCTAGTGTTTATGAGGAGAAATAATGACAGACGTCGCACCACTATTGGAAGAAGCGGAAACGCTTCTCAATCAATTCGAGTACGAAGAGGCCTATGAAAAATTCTCGGAAGCGCTCGAGAACGATCTAGAAGATAAAACAGAAGCTCAGGTAAGATTCGGTAGGGCAGAGGCTTCTCTTGGATTGAATCAAGTTGAAAGCGAAGAGATATTGGAAGACTACGAGAAGGCGATCGAACTCAACGATAATCCTTTCTATAGGCAGTCCGCAGGTGGTTTCTGCATAGATATAGGCAAATTTGAAAAGGCAGAGGAGCATTACAGGAAAGCGGCAGAATTGGATCCCGATAACAAACATCATTACCTTTCTGATCTCGCTGTAGGATACAGGTTTAAAGCACCCATAATGATGGAAGAGTACGTTGAACAAGTCGGTGAAGACATAATACTCCGTAAGGCGCTCAATTACATGCTGGAAGCGTTAGAGATAGATAGGGATAAAGCCAAAGAACTGTTATCGTGAATCAACAAACTTTATATCGAACCGATTTAACTTAAAGGCGTGAAAACGATGTTCTGTCCAGATTGTGGCGGTTTGATGAAACCATCAGGAGATGAATGGGTCTGCAAAAAGTGCGGTCTTACAAAGAAGAAAGACAAGGAGGACAACAATATCATAAGTTCTCAGAAGGAAGAAAGGGAAACGGTCGTGGTCGAGGAAGAACTCGATACTCTACCGAAGACCAAAGTTAGATGTCCGAATTGTGAAAACAATGAGGCTTTTTGGCGCCTAGAGCAGACCAGAGCTGCAGACGAACCAGAGACCAGGATATATAGATGTACGGAGTGCAATCATACTTGGAGAGAGTATTAAAATTGGGAGGCTCTGTGTAGATGTTCGAGATAGGACGGTTAAGGTTTAGGCCTCTTGGAAGAGATGATCTTACCATCTTAGAAAAGTGGGAGAACAGCTTCAAAGTCACCTTGTATTCTCGAGGGGAGCCACTGGTTTTCAAAAATAATGAGGATATCGAGAAAGATTTCGAGAAATACATGGAGAACGATGATAAACAACAGTTCATCCTGGAGAAAATAGAGGACGGCAAGAGGATCGGTATAGCCACATATAGGGATAAATCTAGAAAAGTCAAGAACGCGAGTATAGGGACCTATATAGGAGAACCAGACGAATGGAACCAGGGTATTGGAAGAGAGATCGCCGTGGGTCTATGTGAGATATTGTTCTTTCACAAAAATTACGATAGATTGACAGCCAAGAGCGCCTCGTTCAACAAAAGAGCTCAGACCGTACTTGAAGATGTTGGATTTCAGAAGACAGGAACGGAAAGAAAGAGCGGTTACGTATTCGGGAAGAGGATCGATTGGGATAACTTCGATCTGCTCCGAGAGGAATACATGGGTGATAGGCAGGAGACGCTGGAGAAGGTATTAGGTGAAAACAAGGAAGATTACGTGAAGCAGTCCTGTAAGATAAGGTTTTGAAAAAGAAAGAATTATAGGGAAAGTTCGTATTACTATTTTTGAGATATATGGTAGACCCTCTATCGCTGACATACAAAGAAAAGGTCCTTTTATACCTTAAAGATTATCGCTATCAGGAGGGTGGAGAAGAAAGGTCTGAAGATATCACCCAGAAAGGCATCTCTCAGAATATTGGCATCTCCAGGACTCATGTGTCAAGGATCTTAGGCGAGTTATCAGAAGAAGGATTGATAGAGGAAGATTTATCTTCAGTTAAAGGGCACGACCGAAAATTGAAAACTTATACACTCACCAGGAAAGGGGTCAATGCCTCTACAAAACTGTTAGAAGACCTTTCCGATAAATCGATGATATTGAAGGATCATGGAGAAAAAAAAGAAGTCCCTATCACAAAAATAAAAGATGAAACAGGTGGCAGGATCGATATCCTGAGATGCTTGTCGTTCTTGGAATCATCCGATGATCTTAAAATAGATCTCACTCGTCCGAGCATTCATGGTCCTGTCAAGATGATAGATGATGCTCCGGAATT
>CAYNOV010000027.1:0-13935 GCA_964398905.1 uncultured Thermoplasmata archaeon | reverse complement strand
TCAGCCTCATGATCTCCATCTGCTGTTCGAGGATTATCGAGAGGAAAAAGGTCTCGATGGGCCTGTTTTTTCACCAGTGTTTGATAGACTTTAGCCTATTTGATGAGATTGTTAAATGTATATCTCTTCACAGTTTTTGTTCCTTCCCGGTAAAGGTTGAAGAGGGACTTTCTTGTTTCTTCAAGCTCTGCATATCCTCCTTTAGCACAATTTACTACTTTTTGTTTTTAGTAAACAACATATTTGTTAATTTACAAGCAACAAAACACATATATAAGCCAAAAACTTACACATGATAAGATGGATAAGCTGACTATCATCAAACGATTAGAATCTTCAAGTATGGCTGTCTTCACCACTTCTCAAGTCTCCGCTTTGTTCGACAAAGACATAAAGAGTACCAGAGTTTTATTAAGCAGATTGGCAAAAGAAGGAATACTCGTGAGAGTGAAAAGGGGTCATTACTGCCTACCATCTACCAACGTGTTGAGTGTGGTTTCTAATATCTATACGCCATCTTATGTTTCTCTATGGGCAGCTTTTGAGCATTACGGAACAACGACTCAATCGCCTCAAGTTATAGACGTGATAAATGCGAATAAATCAGGTAAACGAGAATTATCACTAGATGAAGGTCGATTTGAATCACGCTTCGTTAAAACCGATAAGTCTTTTTTATACGGTATAGAAAAAAGCTATCTAGATGGTAAAGTGGCTTTTATCGCCGAGAAAGAAAAGGCCATAATAGATGGCTTATTGTTCAGCGACTACGTTCCTTTAGGCGAGGTTCAGGAAGCTATAAAGGACGGGATCGATACCGACAAAGCGATAGAATATGCATCGAGATCTAAAAAACAAGTAGTGAAAAAACGCTTGGGATATTTGTTGAATCAAGAGGGTTTCGATTGTGATCCCGAACGTTTCGATAATCTATCCGATACATACGTTCCGTTGGACCCGTCTTTTTGCCGAAGAGGAGAATATGACTCGAAGTGGCGCATAATCGATAACAGGAGGCAAAGATGAATAGAGAAGAGCTTAAGGAGTATGTAGGAACTACGGCGTTCTCACTTGGTCATGTGGAAAAAGACTACATCCAACATATAATTTTAGGATCACTTTCAAGAAATTGGAGTGGTTATCTAGTCTTCAAAGGAGGCACTGCCCTACAGAAGATCGGGTTGATCAACAGATTCAGCGAAGATTTGGATTTTACAGAGAAAAACGATATATCTCCAGACAAACTCGCCGATGTGGTGGTAAAATCCATTGAATCTTACAACTATCCTGTTGAAGTAGATGAATTTTCTGACAAAGAGATAACATCCGGTTTCAGAGTAAAAGTTGAGGGACCTCTATACAGAAACAATAGAGGTTTGTGTTCCATACGATTGGAGATCAGTAGAAGGGAAGAAGTTCTAAAACAACCGACGAGAAAAGAGATCGACCCTCCTTACCGAGACGTTCTTCCGTACGTCATAAAAGTGATGGACAAAGACGAGATAGCAGCTGAAAAGGTCCGAGCTATCCTGACTAGAGACAAAGTCAGAGATGTGTACGATCTTTACAAACTTATAGAGAATGATGCAACAATTGATAGAGAAATAATCGAGAAGAAATTGGAATACTACGAAATGGAATTAGAAAAATCAGAATTCATACAACGGGTCATCGAATTGAGCAATCGATGGGATACAGATCTCAGAAGTCTGATGGATATCGTGCCTGAAAAGGAAAAGGTATTGGAGACCGTGATATCTGAGATGAAAGCGTTGGGAAATACCTCCGATGAGAGCTAAAGAGCATGTGAAAACATGGATCTATTTTGTCATGATACATAGATTTTTGATAGCTATAGCTAAGCATGAGAAGGATGATCTTCAAAATGAGTATTTATAAGATATTATGAGAAACGATAGTAGGTGAGTGTCTTTCACATTAAATCATAGCGATGCAGCACGATCTTTTCCGTTTCGATACAAGATAAACAGTTCACTTTCACTCAGCCCCTATAACTCTCTATAAATACTGGGACGAACTATCGTATAGTTGCGATGGAACTGAAAGATCTAGAGAAAGGTTCATTAACACTCATAGAAGGTAGGGATCACAGGGCCATCTCTTCGATGGCGGTCGAAGTCGTTTCGGTAGAGGAAAAAAAGGCATTGATAATGGATGGAAGTCAAACAATAAATCCATACTTTATCGTTAGGGAGTGTAAAAATAAAGGACTAGATGAAAAAAAAATTCTGAAAAGTATAATGATATCTAGGGCTTTCACCGCCTACCAATATGAAGATCTCATAAGAAAGGCCGAGGAAAGATTGGATGATGAAGAGATCATCTTTTTAGGCGCAGTAGCATTAACACCGATCTTTGAAGACGAAGAGATGAGCGAAGAAGAAGGAAGATGGTTAAGATCACGATCGATAAAAAAGGTAAAGAGCCTGGTGAAAGAAAAAGAGTTGTATGGGGCTATCGTAGACCCTGAAATTGAGATGTTAGAGAGTATAGATAAAAAAGATGAAAGGACTTTCTTCGAACAAAAGTCAAGGATGAAAAAATATATGAACACCCTTGATGCCTCATCTTTTGGATGAGATATAGAAGATTCATAAACCTTCCATTAGCGGCGGTATTCTTCATAATATTACTCTTGATTTTAGTTCTGATACCTCTATTTATAGCCGGGGCCTTCAGGATGCTCGGATTCAGTCCTTTGCAAACTTTTTTTCTGTTCTTCTTTTCATTGATAGGCAGCGTAGTAAATATACCGATTTATTCTATGACAGTCCAACAGCGGATTCAAAGACCTCGTGATGGATTCTTGATAGATCTTCTTTATCCAGAACGTTATTTCTCCCATCAGAAGATGAAATCCACTGTGGCGGTCAATCTAGGCGGAGCTGTCATCCCAGCGATGATATGTTTATACCTGATGATACAGAATTCACACTTGATTTGGCAGTATCTGATCGGTACGACCGTTATGTCAGTGATATGTTATAAGCTCGCACGTCCGATTAGGGGTGTCGGTATAAGCATGCCATTCTTGATACCGCCTTTAGCTGCGGCTCTGATCGCACTCCTTCTGCCTGGTCAACCACAGCAGGCTATCGCCTATGTTTCAGGGGTGAGCGGCGTTATAATAGGAGCGGACATCTTGAATCTGAAAAAAACTATAGGCATGGGCAGCAGAACTCTGAGTATAGGTGGAGCAGGGACATTTGATGGCATCTTTTTAACAGGCATAGTGGCAGTATTTTTGACCGCACTATGATCACTTTCCGAACATGCCTGATACCAAAAATTATTAATTATTTAATACCAATAACTATTCCCTAATTTAGACGGATAGCTCGGTTATAGCAAATATCTACAAGTATTACCCCGGTTATGTCTTTATTCAAAAATGAGAGGAATAGAAAAAAACAATAAACCCTTTCGCTATAGCCAAATAGGGCCCAGGATAAATATGGAATTCGAGACCGTTGAGAAGAGTGAAAAATCTAGGGGTGAAGGATTTGTGCGGTAAATATCTAAAAGCTAGACAGCTCGCTAAGGAGATGGAAGAAAAGGCAAAAAAAACCGCCGAGATGAAAGAAGAGGCTCAAGATGAAAAAGAAAGAGCCGAAAAAATACTCGACGAGATAGATTCGCTAGATGTAGAATTGGACTTTGCTGACTTAAAAGATGAATTCGAGGAAGGAAAAAATCATCTAGATAAAAAGAAATTCGAAAAAGCTTTTGAGATTTTTAACGGAACTATCGAAGGCATAAAAGAGGAAAGCAGAGAAAAAATAGATGAGATCCTCGATCCTTTGATGGAAACTTTAGAAAATGCAGAAAGCGACGAAGATATCACATCTATGTTTGAAGATATAGAAAGATCAAAAGAACTCATCGATGATGGGAACATTAAAGAGGCGCTCGATAAAGCCTTAGATATCAAAGATAGGTCGGATGAGTTTTTTGTGAATAAATTGGAAAACAAAATTTCAAGTCTCGATACCCTATTCAATAGGATAGAAAAAGATAACGACGAGGTCTTACACGATGCAGAAGAACTCCTGTCGAAAGCAGAATACTCTTTAGAAGCTGAAGATTACAGCAGAGCATTTTCTTTATTGGGTGAGGCTGAAGGATCAATAGGAAAAGAAACAAAAGATAAATTGATAGGTATAATAGAAACTTTAGAGCAGAGGATTGAACATCTGAAAGAAAACGGAAATGACCTAGATGAGAGTGAAAAGTCACTCCAAACCGCCAGGGAAAAAATAGAAGAAGACATCATCGAAGGGTGGGATATCATCGAAAAAACTTCGGAAAAAGTCAACGAGGTATACGGGGAAGAGATCTTATCTGATGCCTTTGAAAAAATAGAAGATGAGATTAGCGAAGCTGAGGACATAGGTGCACCGACAGAGGAAATAGAGAAGATGGTCGAAAAGGCCAAGGAGTTCAAAGATGAAAATGAGATTCTAGAAGTCGAAAATATCTTAGACGAGGCCTTCGAAAAGATAGAAGAAGCTAAATTTGACAAGGTCTTGAACACCATAGCTGAGTCTAGAGAGGATTTCATAAAGGCCAAAGAGATGGGCGCAGATATCGAGAAGCCTATGCAACTCTTGAAGAAAGCTAGAAACTCTCTAAAAAACGATGATTACAAAGAAGCTCTAGAATGGGCTAGGAAGGGAAGGGAAAAAGTTCAGGACCTTACAGATAAATTAGAAGAATTGAAGGATCAAATACAAAATAAAGAAAAAGAAGTGAAACAGCTGGAAGAAACTCTACAGAAAGAATTTTCCTCTTTGAAAGATATCATAGAGGAGGCGAGGACTAAATTAGAACAAAAGTCTCCTGAAGAAGCCGTTTCCAAGCTAGAAGAACTGGATGACAAGATAGAACGATCCGCTAGATCAGAAGTTCAGGAGATAGCTGATGAGTTCGAAAAATTGAATAAATTAGCACAAGATCTCGAAATCGAAGTTGGAGAACTTTCAAAACAGCAGGTGGAATGTAAAAGAAAGATCGTATCATCAGAGTATCTCACTGCGGCAAACATGGCCCTTAGTGGCAAAAACAAGGTAGAGCAGATGATAAAAGAGAAAATAGAAAACGAAATAGAAAGGATAACAGATGAAATAGAACATGTTAAAGGCATAAAAGATGAACTTGCTAGTGATGTTTTAGATCTGATAAAAGAAACTGACAAAGAGTTTAACTCCGGTTCTCTTGCAGAGGCAGCTGAGAAACTAAATGAAGCGAAAAACTTTTTCTTAGATGAAAGAACTAAACTTTGTGAAGATATCATCGAGGGCTTTTCTAAATATATTCAGGATGTTGAGGACTTAACAGATGGATTTGAGGATATCGATGATTACGAAGAAAAGCTCGAAAAAGCAAGATCGGACCTCTCAGAAGAAAACTTCAATGAGGCACTCGATCAGATAAAGGATTTCATACCTGAACTCACCCGTAAGATCCAAAAAACAGCTGAGAAAGAAGTACAAAGCGCTGAAAGAGCTGGTGTCAAAGTAAATAGTCTAAAAAAGGAGCTAAAACTCTCTGATGAAAGTTTTCAAGACGATGATTTCGTAGAATCAGTTGATAAATCTTTAAAGGTGTTGGAAGAGGCAAAGGAGAAAAAGGAACAGCGTGAAAAGGCTTACGAGAAGGTAAAAGAAGGCGCTACTGAACTGAACTCTATAAAAGAAGAGATACAAGGAGAGGGAGTAAATGAAGTAAGAGAGAGATTAAGAGAGGCGAAGGATAAGTTCAAAACTAGAGATTATTTAGATTCGATAGATATCGCAGAAGATGCCTTAGATTTACTCGGAAAAGTGAAAGTGAAGGGGAGGTTTTCAAAAGCAAAAAGTGAACTTTTAGAAAGATCCGAGAAGGCAAAAAATCTGAAACTCGATCACCAAAAAATAGACGATTTCGATCTAGAGATCGAAAAAATTGAAGAATTAGAGGAAAAGGACGAACATGAAAAAGCTCAAGAGGTGTTAGAAAGTAAGAAGTCTGAATTAGATGATCTTCTGTTGGAGTGCGCTGAGGAGAAAATCAAGAAGACCAGAGAATTTTTGAAGGCGGCAGACAATATGGGATTCGATGTTGAAGATTCTAGAGATAAACTCAAAAGAGCTAATTCCTTATATGAAAAAGAAGAATCATTGAAAACATTAACTCTTTTGGAAGAAGTAGAGGAGGAACTTAAAAATCTTCGAGGCAAAGGAGATGTAGCTAGAGAAGAATTGGAAGAAGCTATTTGCCAGCTTAAAGAAGCTGAAGTAATAGATGCAGATGTCGACGATATAAAATCTCTTTTGGATGAATCTGAAGAACTTCTAAAGAATGATCTTTATGGTGAGAGCCTCAAAAAAACTAAAGAAGCTAAAGAAAAAATATCGGAAGCAAAGCAAAAAAGGATAGAAGGCATAATCCACGATTTTGATAAGAAGATAAAGGAATTGAGGAGTAAAGATGTAGATACAGCTTTGGCCGAGAACAAATTACGAAAAGCTAAAAAGGCTGTCGATAATGAAGATTTTGTCGATAGTATCAGGTTGGCTTTACAGAGTGAAGGAGAACTAGAAAGAGTTGATAAACAGAGAGTTATAGCAAAAAACAGTCTTTCAAAGATCAAAGGGATGTTGGAAAAAGTAGAAGGAAAAGAGATCCTTGTCGACCAGGCGAGGAAGGAGATACAAAGATGTGAACAAGCTTTTGAAAGCGGCTTTTATCCTAAAGTCGTAGAGGATGCGGTGGATGCTTCAAAAGAGTTATACGAAGTTCTGAGAACACATAAAAACATCGAGACTTTTTTAACAGATTTTGATCTACTTATCGAAGAACTCGAGAGGGAAGAATTAGAGTCCTCTAAACTCAAAGAGACGAAAGAAAATATCGAACACCTCTACAAGGACGGTAAATATGAAAAAGCGGATGAAAAAATTTTGAAGGCTGAAGAATCGATCCGAGAAGAAAAGAAAACGATAAAAGAATTGATATCTAGGATTGAAGAAGAGATATCAAATAAAGGTATCACAGAAGTCGAAAAAGCAGTCAAAAAGCTTGAAAAGGCTAGATTTTTACTGGATCTAGGGAATCCGATAAAGGCTTTAACCAATATTCATGAAGCAGAAGAAATCTCTGGTTTGAAAAATCTCAGAGAGTACGACAAATTGGTTTCACAGGTCGAAAGTTCTATCAGCAACGCTAAAAAATTCGGAGCTTCAGTAAAAGATGTTGAAAATTTAGTGAGTTCGGCCAAAAAGAAGAAAGATTCTGGAGAGATTGTCAAAGCCTATGAAGAGATAAAGAAGGCAAACGATGATATCGAAAAAGTCCTAGAAGCTTATAGTCCAAAGTTAAAACTTGAAATATCTAAGACCCTCATAATAGATAAGTGGAATCCAGTGGAGATCCTTCTTGTCAACGAAGGAGAAGCACTAGGAAAGGACCCTGACATAGAATTGAGAGGTGGAGATATAAGGAACACGGATATGCCTGGCAAATTGAAGGCGGGAGAGGAGAAGGATATCGAGGTAGAGATCAAACCTAAAAAAGAGAACGCTGTCGTTATCGCCAAGGCACTCAGGATATTTGATGATGAAGTGTTTGAAGATAAGGTAGAACTAGATGTGAGCATGGGTTCAGATGTAAAAAAGGCGAGAGATACAAAAACCTGTGATTACTGCGGAGAAAACATCATGAGTGGTGAACAATTTGTCCTCTGCAGCTGCGAGAAGACCTATGATATTTCGTGCGCTGAAGAGATAAACGAATGTTTAAATTGTGGAACTGAACTTGAGACAGAAAAAGAAGAGGAAGAAAAGAAGCAAAAGAAAAAACGAGTTTCTCTTGATCTCTAAAAGGATCAAAATCATGAGTTGAGCATTATGGACCTTTTACTTCACACATGCTGTGCACCATGTCTAACGTATTCAGCAAAGGTGTTCAAAGAAGAGTATGAAAATGTAACGGCTTTTTGGTACAATCCAAATATACATCCATTCAAAGAGTATGAGAAACGATTCCAAGCATTGGAAAAATATGAAGAAAAATCGGATATAGACATAATATATCTAGATGACTATGACTTGGAAAGATTTTTAGAAGAAGCTCTTAAAACCGAACCAAGATGCCGCTATTGTTATATGGAGCGATTGGGTAAAACTGCCGAGATCGCTGCAGAACTAGGATTCCAGTATTTTTCAACGACGATGACCATCTCTCCATACCAAGATCACGAATTGATAAAAGAAGTTGGAGAAGAGATCGCTGAAGAATTTGATGTCGATTTCATATATAAAGATCTTAGAAGTGGATTTTCAGAACATCATGAGATGGCCAATGATATGGGACTTTACAAACAAAGTTATTGTGGATGTATTTTCAGTGAAAAAGACAGATATCACAGGAACCTATCGGAGTGAATACAGTCACTCTTTTCTATAAAACTTTCCTTTGCCGCCTTTATTTATGATCTCTTCAACTGCTCTTTCTGCCTGTTCCTCAAAAACCTCTTCAGCTATTTTGTAATCTTCAGAACGTATTTCGACTCTGTATTTAGGAGCAGCGAGATAACTTATTTCTACATGTGAATCTTCAGTATCCTGGAAAGTTGCCAACGAATCTTTTATGTCCTCTACACCGTTTGGGTTGGAAGAGGAAAGTTCAACAAATCCAGTTATACTCACATAGGGTGGAGAAATATTTTCTTCAGCAACATCGACAAAATGATCTACCCATCCGCCTTTAAAGCCTTCTTGTTCTAAAATATCTGAATTCAAAGAGACTTTCTCAAAAGCTTTGTAAAGACTTCCGAAAACATCGCTCAGTTCAAAGCCGAATTCCTCATAACACTCTTCTAGCTCTTTCCCATACCTTTCAGCAACTATACTTAATAGATTATCGGCTTTCTTCTGATTCTTCCAAGCCTGAAGTTTTTCTCGTTTCTGATGTTCGTTGACCTGCTTGAGAGAAAGATCGATATGTCCTTTTCCTCTATCAACTCGGAGTACCTTACAGACTCTTTTTTCACCCTCTTGTATGTGATCCTGAATCCTTTTAACCCAGCCTGAAGATATCTCAGATATGTGTACAAAGCCCTCTTTTCCTCCGTACTCCTCTAATTTTAAAAAGGCACCAAAATCCTTGACAGTCTTTACATTACAGATGACAAGTTCTCCTTCTCCAGGCCACTCGTAATCTTCGCCTTCTGTCATTATTCGCCCTCTTCTTTTATACCAAGTTCTTCGACTATCTCACCCTTGAATTTTGAATAACCACCAGTGGGTTTAACAAGAGGTGCGCCACAGACGAGGCATTCTACTACCGAGGATACTCGTTTGAAAGTTACCTGCTCGTTTTCGCAATCCATACATTTTACCTTAACAAATTTCTTATCTTCAGGCATGATATCAAATCCGTTCACTCTTCAAATTCAAATCTTCCGGCTCGCTGACATTTCTTTTGCCATGTCTTACCGCAGTCTGTACAGGTGTATTTCAGATAAACTCGTTTCACAGGCTTACCGGCTCCAGAAGGTTTTGACCATGGGAAGCCGCCGTATCCAGATGTTACTCTGCGGAACCTTCTCTGACCTTTTCTCAGTTCACTACCCGGTCTGTTCTTTCCTCTGGTCACCTCCATCTCGGTGTGGGTGTCACAGGAGGGACAGTAATCCTTGATTTTACGTGGTTTCTTCATAGTGGTCAGTTCATAATATCCTCCCCTATTAAAAGGTTACCCAACCTCTAAAGAAAACAGAAGTCTTCAAATTGATTTCATATTGAATGCTAGGAGCATGGAATTTATATATCACATCATAGTAACTAAACCCTGCTAGGTCTAACCGGGGCGTTCGGCGTGCCCTTATACACCGAAAACGCCGATACGCGGGGGTGACCGCCGAGGGCGGTGTAATCAGCCCACCGCTGAGCCAGATTCAGACGATGAGACCTCGTCCTACGGGATCGGAGGTGCCCTGGAGAACTACCGGAGGGTTGTTCTCCTTGGCTTAGCCAGGTTGACCAGGCCAGGCCCGGAAGGGAGCAGCCGATACCTGGACTGCCGATGCTCGCGGGATAGCGGGGTCGAGGATGAATCTGGGGTCACTCAGTGGTGAGCTGAGCACCAACCTCGGTGACCTAGCACTTACCTGTATTTTGTGCAGAGATAAACTCCGAAAAGGACTACGATCCCTCCAAACAAAGTCAGTCTAGGTGGTACTTCCTGAAGTATTAGAAATGCCAAAATAGAGGAACCTATAGGCTCACCGAGAAGGCTTATAGATACCAATCTAGCTCTAACATATTTCAGTGCCCAATTGTAAACAGTGTGGCCGAACATAGTAGGTATTACTGCTAAAGCTAAGAAGATCAGATATTCATTCCAAGAGTATATCTCAAAGCTCGTCGAAAAACCGAGCGAAAATAGACCAAGGAAAAATGTACTTGAGAGGTAAACAAGAAAAGCGTAGGGTACCAAATCCATGTTTTGCCTGATCTTTCTTCCTCTGAGGATATAACCTGCCACAGCGAGCATCCCGAGTAAAGCTAAAAGGTCTCCAAAAAGAGCCCACTCGCTGATCGTGTAATCTGAATAAGCCATCAAGATGACTCCAACCAATGCTATCACTATACCGATGTAGATTTTAGGTGGGGGTTTTTCATCAAGATACCAACCACCTATCCAAGCTACTATCAAAGGATGTGCAGAAACCAATATAACAGAAGAAGCAACGGTGGTGTATTCTAAAGAGGAAATCCATGCGGCAAAATGTATTGCCAGGAAAAAACCTGTAGTGATTATTATGAACCATTCCTTTTTAGTTAGGTTTTTTATCTCTTCGATGTAGGCAGGGATGAAAAAAACTAAAATCAAACTAGAGAAAAGCATCCTGTAGAAAGCTATCGCTATAGGATGTACTTGAGAAAATCTGATGAATATTGCCGCGAAAGATGCCGCGATAATGGCGAAAGGAAGAGAGACGTGAGCTAATCTGCTTTTTCTTTGATCCGTGTAAGATGGTTTTTCTATCATCTACTCTTCTGGTGAATAAATTGGTGATTAAAATATATTCCTGTAGTATTTGGAGACAGGATAAACTATAAATTCAATAAAGATTATGTTTTACCGGACAACAGAAAAGGCATCTGGTTCTGAAAAAGATGTGCCTATCAAATGACAACGCCTTTTAAGCTGTCAAGAAGGGGATAAGGTTATGGAAGAAAATTCAAGTGATTTCGAAGACGATATATCATCTTTGATAGAGAACGTTCCCGGGATACTTTTCCGGTGTGAATTGGACAAAGATTGGACTATGAAATATTTGAATGATGAGATTTATGATATCACTGGATACAAGCCTTCTGAATTGATCGATAATAACAAATTATCTTGGTCAGAGTTACTCGATCCAGAAGATGAGGAAAGAGTATGTGATGAGATAAATGAAGCCTTAAAACAACGGGATAACTACAAAGTCACATACAGGATAATAACAAAAGATGGAGAGCAAAAATGGATGTGGGAACAGGGAAAGGCGATCAGAGATGAAGACTCTGAGATCGAAGCTTTAGAAGGGTTTATAACTGAGATCACTGAGAAGGTAGAAGATAAAAAAAGATCAAAAGAAAGAGAGGATAAAATAAGGGAACTCTACAGCGCGAGTACTAAATTGGCTGGCAGTAGGACCAGAGAAGAAGTTTACGAGAGAGCTATGGAGTCGGCTAAAAATATATTGGGTTTTTACACCTCAGTTTTACTGATCAAAACGAACGGAAAATTAGAAGTGAAACGAGCGACTGCGGAAAGTTCGTTCAGCAGAGGAGATCAACTTTCGTTGGATGATGAGGATCACATGATGGTCAACTCCTTTTTGGAGAAAGAAACTTTACTGTTAAAAGACATCCCCCGTCGAGATGATGTGGGGGTGACACAGAGCGGATTGAAATCTGGTCTCTCTGTACCGATAGGGGAAAATGGGCTCTTCGTTGCCTCCTCTAAGGAAAAAAAGAAGTTCGATGAATTCGACTTAGAGATGACAAAAATATTAGCCTCACATATAAACGAAGCGATAGAGCGTATAGACTCTGAAGAAAAACTGAAGGAACTATATAAGGCTAGTACTGAACTAGAAGCCTGTAACTCAAAACAAGAGGTATATGAAAAAGTTCTTGAATACGCTGAAAAAATATTGGGCTTCTACACCAGTGTGATATTCATTGAAGAAGATGGAAAACTAGAGGTCAAGTGTTCCGCTGAAAAAAGTTCTTATGAAAAAGGTCAACGGTTGCCAATAGATGAAGGTTTGAAAGGCGTCTGTTTTAGAGATAAGGAATCACAACTTGTTAAGGATGTGTCGAACTGGGAACAAGCCGCACCTACTCAAGCAAGCTTTAAATCGGGTGTGAATGTACCTATCGGTGATATCGGGGTTTTTTCTGCGATCTCTACAGAATTGAATTATTATGATGAATCTGATCTTGAGATGGCAAAGATTTTAGCATCTCATGTTTACGAAGTGGTGAAGAGAATAGACTCTCAGAAAGAAAAATCTCTGATATTGGAAACCGCTGAAGAACATATTTTGTATCTTGATAAAGATCTGAACATAAGATGGGCGAACGATAAAGTTAGAGGATATGGTGATGTTGAAACAGATAAACTTGTTGGCAAAAGATGTCACGAAGTTCTAAAGGGAAAAAGAGAGATATGTGAAGATTGTCCTGTGAAAAGAGCCATCGATACGAGAAAAAGCGCAGAAGGCATACAAAAAGATGATGATGGAAATTATTGGATGATAAGAGCGACCCCTAGATTGGATGAAGACGGTGAGGTAGAAGGTGTAGTTGAGATAGCTCTAGACATAACTGAAAGAAAGAAGGCGGAGAATAAATTAAAAAAGAACAAAGAAAAGATCGAAGGTCTCTTAGAAGCCACCTCTGGGTTGGAAAAACAGCATGAGATCGAGGGTGTCTACGAAGTAGCTATAGATGCGATAGAGAACATCCTAGAGATAGATATGGGTGCGATATACGTCCCAGAAGGTGAAGAATATCATCTGAAAGCCAAAACTTCTGGAGTGCCCCCACAAGTAGAAGAAACAAGGAAAAAAACTGAAGATGCATTGCATAAAACATTCAAAACTAAAAAGTCCTCTTTAGTCGAAGACTTCAGGACTTCTACAGAGGCAGACACTAAATTGGAAGGATATCGCTCGGGCATAAGCGTGCCTATCGGTGACTTCGGGGTCTTCCAAGCCATGTCAAAAGAGATATCTCATTTTGACTGTGAAGATCTGAACATGTTGAAACTGCTTTCATCTCATATCGCTGAGGCAAGAGAAAGGGTGAGATTACACGAAGAACTCAAAGAGAGCGAAGAAAGATACAGAACCCTGTTCGAGGAATCCCCTATATCGATATGGGAGGAAGATTTCTCTGAAGTGAAGAGTTATTTAGAAAAGTTGAAGGATTCTGGTATTGAGGATTTTGAAAGATATATTTCCGAAAATCCAGAAGTTATCGATGATTTCATCGATTTGGTCGAGGTCAAAGCGGTCAATAATAAGACCTTAGAAATCTATGATGCCGAAAGTTTCGAAGAGTTGACCACAAATTTCGATAAGATAATAGGTGAAGAATCTCACGAAGAATTGAAAAAAGAATTGATCACTATAGCTAACGATGGAAAGAGCTTTGAATCTAGTGAATTTGTGAATTATACACTTGAGGGAGAGAAAAAATGCTTCTATCTGAAATGGGGAACTGTTGGACAGAAAGATGACTATTCACAGGTGATCGTTTCGATGATGGATATCACACCTTTAAAAGAAACTCAAAGAAAGCTTAAAGAATCTGAGAAAAGATACAGAGCTATTTTCGAAAACACAGGTACGCCGATGATAATATCAGATGA
>CAYNOV010000026.1:0-14142 GCA_964398905.1 uncultured Thermoplasmata archaeon | reverse complement strand
CGATATGAAATGGGAATCTATTTTACGTTTTTTGACTTTAGACGGTATAATTTTCCGTAAGCTATTTATATCTAAAGAGGGGTGAAAATCACTGCTTGACCCCAGGTGCATCATATGAAATTAGGAGATATATTGGATAAAACTGAGATCAAAGATATACCTGAATTGATAGAACAAATCAGAGCGGAAGTTCCGAAGATATTGGAGAAGGCTGCCTCAAGCCATGCTTTATTCAAAGCCAAGGTGGGAGAGAGCGGTAGAGTCACCATCCCTACAGCTGAGAGAGAAGTTCTCGAGATCGAAGAAGGCGACGTTGTCCAGGTGATAGTGAAGCCTCTAGGCGAGGAATAGATTCACTTTCGTATGTGTATCGGATATTTGAGAGGTAATCCTATATGGATGTGATGAGGTGGTTTCAAAGAAATGTATTCGATTCCTTTCCTCTCTTGGTCAGTGGTAGTCCAAAAAAGGTCATCGCTATTATCGTTGTACTTACTTTAATCCTAGGATATTTTGCATCTTTTGCTGAGATGGATACTGACGAGGAAACTTTCGAACCGGACACCCAAACGGCGGATTGGATGGATGAAGTCGAAGAAGGATTCGGAACCGCCGGAGATCACAGTCAAGTCGTTTTCATCGGTGAATTGGGTGACGCCATAACCCAGGAAGTTTTGTTAGACATGCTTCACACTAAAGAAGCGATCCTTGAACACGAAGAGATAAATCAAACTCTGATGAAAGACGGCGGTGTTCCTGACGGAGTTATGACTTTGGCCGACATAATCATACAGGCTAACAGGACTCAACAGTTGAGTCGATCACTGGAAAATATATATGATGATTTAGAAGAACTTCACGTTTCGATGAAAAACCAAACCGAGATGTATGAACGACTTAACATCTCTTTGGCTAATAATCTAATCTTGGCAGAATCATCTGATGAGGGTATAAGAGAGGAATCTAAAGAAATTTTCAAATCGATGGCATACATCGTCTCTAATCCCGATAGTTGGGAGATCTTACAAGAATATATGGATATGCTCGAAAGGATTCTTGATCCTGATTATGTAGAAGGAACTGCGAGGATGAACGAAAATACTGCTGAAGATGACGAAGATATACCTGAGGAGGGTCAATATTTCATCGAGATGTTCGAAGCATCCGCCAGGATCTTATACGAACATGATCCCACGCCTGAAGAAAGACGTGCTGTAGGACGGATGCTGACTTATTTTCTTGAAATATCCGAACATATAGCTCATGTACAGCCAGATTTCGGTTTTGTCGAAGATATCCCTTCAGTGGAACCCTCACTAGACGAAAAAATAGAGCAAGTCGAGAACATGACCGATAGGGATATCAAGAACAGCTTAAAGGAAGTTCATGGATATGATCCAGATCCTTTAAGGGAAAGCATAGAAAGATCTGTCGATATCCTTGAGGATGCAGAGAAGGAGGACGAAGAAGCTCACGGTCATCTAGCCGATACAAACGAAACATTAGAGCGACTAGAAAAAATATACGAAAAGGAGGGTTGGGAGGATGAAATGGAACCTTATGTTGAGAATTATAGTGGAACTATAGAGGGCTATTTCGATCTTTTAGAGGGTACTTTAGAAGTGATTAGAGGGATGAGTGGGACGATGCACTCGGCTGAATTTTTACCTGATCTGATAGAAGAGATGGCGAGAGCCACAGTGAACCTCAGTAGTAAAGAGTTTGATGGCGAGGATCTCGTGGTCAGGAGGATCAGGGCTGGGAGTGGTATGGGTCTCGTATTGATGGATGATAGTATAGACAGCGAAACTAGAAGAGAGGCCCAGGAAGAACTTATAGAATTAGCGGATGATGTGACCGAGCATTCCGATACTAAAGTTTACGCTTCTCAAGTCATGCTGGAAGAGATAAATGACAGTGCTATGAGAAGCATGTATCGCTTATTACCATTAGCTTTCGCCTTCGTCGTCTTCGTTTTGATGCTGGTTTATAAATCTATAATCGAGACCCTCCTCAGCTTGACATCTCTCGCGATGGCCATCATCTGGACCTTCGGTGCTGGAGTCATATTAGGTTACAAATTCAATCCTTTGATCGTGGCAGTACCAATTCTACTTACTGGTCTGATCATAGATTACGGTTTGCATATGGTGATGAGATATAGAGAAGAAAAGGCAAAATCAAAAACGCCTTCGGTTTCAACTCGGGTCGCTATAATGACCGTTGGTGGTGCCTTGCTTTTGACAACAGTCACGACGGCGATCGGCTTTCTTTCGAACGTTTTTAGTGATCTTTTAGTTATAAGACAGTTCGGTATATTAGCTGCGATAGGTATTTCATCTAGTCTGATCTTGATGATAGGCTTCCTACCTGCTATACTTCAAATAGTCGAAGAAAAGAGATCGAGGAAAAAAGACAAAGAAGTAGGAAGTAAATCCGATTCGGTCGAGAATAACGGTTCTAAAGAATACATGAAAAAGTTCCTTTCTATTTCTAGTGTTATAGCAGATAAAAAACCGTGGGCGATGATCGTCGCTACACTTCTGATAACCATGGTAGCGGGCTATGGAGCAGCAAACGTCGATACCACTTTCAATATAGAAGATTTCCTTCCTGAAGGCGAACCACAGAGTGAAAATATAGATTATATAAACGCTAATTATAATATAAGTACCTCAACGGTTTATATCATGGTGGAGGGAGATGTAGCGGATAGAGATTTCCTTTATGCTGTGGATCATGTAGAGTTCAATTCCATGGATAACCGCTATATTATGGAAGAAGAAGGTGTTAATTCCCCTCTTTCAGTTCTGCAAGAATACGGAACCGCGACTGTTGGTCAAGACCATTATAATGAAACTATCGTGGAGGCGTTCAGAGAGAGCGATACTGAAGGGAACGAAATACCTGATAGAAACATAGAAGAACTGTTTGATCTACTTTATGAAGCTTCAGAGAGCAGGGATTCTATAAGAAGAGTTTTGAGCCGAGACGAAGATGGCGATTATGAAGCTGCATTAATGACCTTCACGGAAAATGAAGAATTGATCACTCGTGATCTTGATAACGCGGCAAGTATGAAGGATCAGCTTGAAGAAGATTCCGAACCTTTGAGGTTCGCAGGATATAACACAAAAGTTACCAGCAGCAGCATAGTCAATCAAGAGACGACGGAAGAATTGACGAGCACTCAGATCCAATCCTTAACCCTTACAATAATCATCGTAGCTACCATTTTGACCTTGATATTCTACTCCTCGAAAAAGACAAGGATGTTAGGCCTCATCGCTACTTTTCCAGTGAGTCTGGTTACAATCTGGATCATAGGGACGATGTACATGCTTGATGTTCCGTTAAATGTTCTCACAGTCACCATCACCGCTTTGACGGTAGGTATGGGTGTCGATTTCAGTATTCATATAGCACATCGATTTTTGGAAGAATTAGAAGAAGGAAAAGAGATGTTCGAAGCTTCACAGGAAACGGTATTGAATACCGGTTCGGCTCTCTTCGGTTCCGCCGCAACGACTGTCGGTGCTTTCGGTATACTTTCGACTTCGAATATCTTACCCTTATCACAATTTGGATATATCACAGCGATGGCGATCACATACAGTTTCATCGTCGCAGTGTTCCTACTCCCTTCAGGTTTAATGGTTTGGGCCAAATTCACCGGCATACAAGATAGACTTATCCGTGAAAAAAGAGAGGCCCAAAAGAAAAGAAAAGAGAGACTACCAACACTGAAAAAGAGAGAAGTAGATGAAAAGAAAAAGAAAAAAGGTTTACCTAGAATACCTATAAGGAAAAGATACAGGAAAAAGTATGAAGATGCAGATAAAAAGGACGATCTTCCGGTACTTCAGGTCAGAAAGACTAAGGAATGAAAAGGTATCAGTCTGGTTTCGAAGTTCTCTTCATCACTGGTACATCCGGAGGTCTCAACGGAGCTTTACACTCAGGGCATTCTAATGAATCTTTAGGGATGATCTCACCACAATTACCACATACGCCCTTTTTTAGATTGTTTTCATCGTCTTCTTCGCCGTTAGAATTTAAATTTTGTATTACGAACCAAGCTAGTATAGCTGCGAGAAGAGCGATGATACCCCATTCCATCCTGAATTCTAAACTTTCACTCTCTAATTCTGCAGTTATTTCGTGATCATCTCTGATCTCGATGATGACTAGAGTGGATTCCGCATCATCGATAGTTTCAACGTCTCCGGTCCACTCTTCGAATTCATAACCATCTTCGGCTTCGACTTCTAATATAACTTCGTCTTCATACTCATGTTTTGAGTTCAATTCTTCCGGCCGGATTATCCTTCCTTTATCTTCGTCGTTCACCTCAACACTCAATTCGTAACTTTTCTTTTCGAATTCAGCGGTGATATCGTAATCGTCTTCCATAGTTATCTCTGTCATCCTAGAGCCGGGTGATTTTATATTCTCTATATCGCCGGTCCATTCGATGAATTCATAATTTTCGTGTGCTTCAGCTTCTAAGACCACCTTTTCATCTTGATCAAATCCGAAGTCGCCTTCTCCGGGCTGTATGACCTGACCTTCACCCTCAACATCTATCGACAGTTCGAAGTAATCCTCTTCGAATTCAGCCGTGATCTCGTAGTCGTCTTCGATAACTATCTCAGCTAGTTCCGATTCTGGATCATCTATATTTTCTATATCCCCGGTCCACTCTACAAAAGTGTAATTTTCTGCTGGATCAACGTCAAGGATCTTTTCTTCTCCATGTTCGTATTCGAACTCACCTTCGCCGGGTCTTCGGACTTCACCTTCTCCATCCACGTCTATTGTGAGTGTGTGCTTCTCGGTTTCGAACTCCGCGGTGATATCATAGTCGTCTTCCATGATTATAGTGGTCAACTCCGAGGATGGCTCTTCGATGTTTTCGGTATCGCCGGTCCATTCTAAAAATTCGTTGTTTTCATCCGCTTCGGCTTCGATTATCACTTCTTCCTCTCTTTCGAATTCAAAAGTCCCTTCGCCGGGTCTAACTACTTCTCCGTCTCCATCAGAATCGATATCTAATTCGTAATAATCCTCTTCGAATTCAGCGGTGATATCGTAATCGTCTTCCATCTCTATCAGGGTCAATTCAGAATCGGTGTCTTCGATGTTTTCGGAATCGCCGGTCCATTCCACGAAGGCGTGATCGTCATCAGCTTCAGCTTCTAGAACGACTGTTTCACCGTGTTCATATTCGAAGTCACCTTCACCGGGTCTTTCGACTTCACCTTCTCCATCCACATCGATGGACAACTCACGGGTCTCTTTGACGAACTCTGCTTTTACTGTGTAGTTGTCTTCCATCTCTATCTGGGTAAGGTCTGAGTCGGGATTTTCTATATTTTCTGTATCGCCGGTCCATCCGTCGAACTCGTAATTATCATCAGCCTGAGCTTCGATGACTGGTTTCTCACCTTCAGCATGTGTTGTCACATCATCTTCCGGCTGGATAACCTCGCCGCCCTCTGTGGACATGACGATAAGATGATATTCAGTATTGGATGCTTCCGCAGTGCCTAATGATACAGTAAAAGACGAAATTATCAGCATCATAATCAGACATATCTGAAATACTCTTTTGTCTAGCATGTTTATCCCCTAAATCCGATTGACAGTATACTTGTTAAGCTACTTGTATTTATAAGTTTTTTTTCTAGAACTCATTACAAAATTCAGAGAGATATAACAGAAATCAATATTTATCACCCCTTATATGGGTGAAAAGAGGTCAGAATGGATGGGTAAATACATCGCACTCGTTGGAGATGAGTATCGTACCGCAGTCAACAGCCTTTGGGCAGTGCTCAAAGAGGAAAGGTTTGAACCTGAAGAACTATACATCGTTTTGGAGGAAGAAAAAGAGGAGTCAGGTCTGCTGAAGAATGATCTAGAAAAGGTATTGGAGAATTATGATATGGGTTGCTCAGTTGAGTCGAATTTATTATCTGACATACAGGATGTCAGACAGATGATAGATGGTTCTGAAGATTTTGAGAATGGCGAAGTTGCACTAGATATCAGTGCGGCTTCAAAACTTACGACGGCCGAAGTGCTAATGGACAAAGGATGTGACCTTTTCGATCATATTTTCTATTTAAAAATAAACGACGAAGATAAATTTTTACCTTTACCGACGATCGAAAGTACTAATGTCAGGCTAAAAGACCTGAGATCTAAAGATCAGGTGATTTAAATGGAAGATATTTTAGACAAGAGAGAAATGATGATCTTTTTGAACCAGATCAGAGAACAAGGACTCTCTAGTTTTGAAGTTGTAGAACCTTACTTCGAAAACAGGCTCCTAAAAGTGGATATTAAAGATGAACTCTACGAAGTTGAACTCACCGGTAAAAGTGATTTTGATATACCCATCTCGAAGGACGAGTACTGGGATAAAGACGAGCTACCGGGTTTCAAGGAATACAAAGAATGTTTGATCTCTTCAGGCTTTGTAGAATATGAGAATTGGGATGATTTCAAAACTTGGATCAGAGCTCTCTACCAGAATGAAAAAGATCCCGGTTTATCAAGCGAGTCCGTTTTCTTGACCATAGATACTAACTTGGCCTATTATAGATTCATCTCTAGGAACTTTCCTTTAGAATATGAAGACATCGTGATAGGAGCGGAAGATTTTGATTATCTATTGAGTTCGATAGTCGAGAGTGAGATCGACCATCACATAAGAGACAAGTACGATGACTCTGATCTGAAGATGATGGGCATGCACACTGAGATCGGCGACGTCAGATATGAATTCAGGAATCGCGGAAGATTAGAAACTAGAAAATCTAAATTTGCTACCGAGGAACTGAACTATCTGAGAGGTGAACTCAATTCCGCTAGAGTGAAAGCACGAGGATCGAAGACAGATTCTGAGAGAAACGATATATTGATAGTCGAATCTTTAGAAGAGTTCTGCTGGGACAAAAATATCGATGTTGCGTTGATATCTACTGACAGGAATATGGGGAATCATGCTGAGAACGCAGAGATCGCCTTTTTCATCTTGGAGATGCCTCACAGCATACCGAGAAAGAGAGAAGTCGGTCCTGAGATAGTTCTGAATCTTTTACACGATATAGCTCTTATGTACGGTATGATAAAGATCCCCGACTTGAGTACGGATCTCTTAGGAATATGGGGAGGTAAAAAAGACGAGCACTACCGCACGGAGAGTGTGAAAGCTTGGGTGAACCCTGGATCTCCGATAGAATCTCAAGTAAAAAGGGAGATCAATCTACTTAACTCTTTGAGCAGCTTCTGAAAAAATCAAGAATATCGCCATCTAGGACCTTCTTCCGTATCTTCAACGTCGATGTTCATCTCGGTCAACCGATCTCTGATCTTATCGGCGCTTTCGTATTCGCCTTTTTCTCTCAATTCTTCTCTTATCTCCAACAACAGATCTATATACTGATCAGGACCTTTTTCACCGGTAGATGATCTACTCTTATCGTCTAATTTCAATCCAAGAACTCGGCCTAATTCTTTCAATGTCTCTATAGCCTCATCAAGTATTTTTTTCTCACTGTTCGATTTTTTGTTTATCCTTTTACTGAACTCTATCAGTTTACTCATAGCTAGAGGAGTATTAAGATCGTCGTCCATAGCTTTCTCGAACTCGTTTTTTATCCAATGAATATCCTCCTTTAGTCCTGTTCCTTTTCCCCCTTCGGAAGAGTCAACCTCTCTTATGGTCCTATAAAATCTCTCCAATTTCTTTTCAGCCTCTTCGAGAGAATCCAAACTGAAATCGCTCTGAGACCTGTAATGTATGCTCGCGAAGAAGGTCCTTATGACCTCTGGATCGTAATCTTCAAGAAGATCAGCGACGGTGTAAAAATTCCCTTTACTCTTCGACATCTTTTCTCCTTCGACGGTTATATGTTCGCTGTGGAGCCAGTAATTCACAGGTTCTTCGTCCATGTCCGCCATGGCCATATTCTGCGCTCTTTCATTTGGATGATGTGGAAATATGTGGTCAACTCCGCCGGAATGGATGTCGAATTTACTTCCAAGATATTTAGCACCCATAACGCTACATTCGAGATGCCAACCGGGATAACCTAAACTCCACGGAGAAGGCCACTTCATCATATGAGAAGGATCGGCTTTGATCCATAACGCAAAATCGAAAGGTGATCTTTTTTCTTCAAGTTCTTCTTCGGAGACTCGTCCTCCCGCTCCGGTTTCTAGATCTTCTATCGTTCTTCCTCCCAACTTCGGATAATCGTGATCTTCTTCGAACTTTTTCACATCAAAATATACAGTGCCGTTCTTTTCGTAGGCGTAGCCGTTTTCGATCATGTCCTTGACGGCTTCTATCATCTCGATCATATGCCCTGTAGCTCTTGGATTCACGTTATGTCTTTTCATGTTGAGCGCGTCCATCTCCTGGTACCACTTTCTCACCTGTTCTGTCACAAGTTCCATGGGCTCGAGCTTCCTTTCTTTAGCTGCTTTTTCGACTTTGTCCTCTCCTTCGTCGGCATCGTCGGTAAGATGACCCACATCAGTGATATTCATCACGTGAAACACGTCGAAACCTTTCCATTCGAGATAACGATGCAGGATATCCCATGCGGCGTAAGTCTTGGCGTTTCCAACATGCATGTCGTCATAGATGGTCTGGCCGCAGGAATACATCCTCACAAGATCGTCGTCGATCGGCTCGAATCTCTCTTTTTGGTTGGTCAAAGAGTTGTATAGTTTCAGCGTCATATAATATGAGAAGTCGGATGAAAATATTTCAAACTTGTGTTTCTCAAAGTTCTATTAAAGCTTACAAGATAAAAGACGTGCTTTTACGAAAACATATATTTATACGTTTGTTTTTCAGATGTGTAAGATGTCAGAAAATCCTGAAGACGAGAGAGCGGAAGAACCATCGGGAGAATTGAGTTATCTGGAGAAGAAGACCCTTCTCGCATTGCAGGAGTTGAATGGAGAAGCGACTCCAGAGGAGATCGCTGAAGAAGGTGACTTCGACCAACAGGTCAAAGTGATGAACGCAGTCTCCTGGCTTCAATCTAAAGATATGGTGGAAGTCCAAGAAGATGTGACACATCATTATTCCCTTGCTAAGAAAAGTATAGCTAAAAGAGCTCTTCCAGAAAGGAAAGCTTTGAAATTTTTAGACAAAAAAGGCGGGAAGTGCAGTATCGCAGAACTACAGAACGAGAGCGGCTTAACGAAAAACAAGGTCGGGATAGCACTTGGTTGGCTCAAAGACAAGGATTGGGCTAAGATCGTTAAGGAGTCTGGAGAATCATTCCTTGAGATAACGAAAAAAGGTAGGGAAGCGCTGAAAAAGAAAGGGAAGGATGAAGAACTTATAAGACGTCTCGGAAAAGAGGGCCGCTTATCGGAAGATGAGGTCGATAAATACACGGTAAATAATCTGATGTCTAGGAAAGAGATACTTGAAGAGGAAAGGGAAGTGACGAGGACTGTGATAGTCACAGAAAAAGGGATAAAGGAACTGGAAAAAGGAATAGAATTGAGAACACAGATCAATCAACTCACCCCGGAGATATTGAGAACCGGTGCATGGAAAAAAGCTAGGATCAGACCCTACGACGTCAAAGCTTATGCGCCTAAAGAATACGGCGGGAAAAGACATCCGATAAAACGAGAGATGGAAAAAGTCAGGCGGGTATTCATCGAGATGGGATTCAAAGAGATCAAATACGATATAGTACAGCCTGCCTTTTGGAACTTCGACGCACTTTTCTCTCCACAAGATCATCCAGCTCGAGATCTTCAGGACACCTTTTACATGGCGGAACCAGATAGGTTAGATATAGAAGAAGAAGTGATGGAAGCGGTAAAGAAAGTTCATCAGAACGGTGGAAGTACACGCTCAAAGGGATGGCAGTACGACTGGAGCGAAGAAGAAGCGAAAAAAGCCGTCCTCCGCACTCATACGACAGTGGCCAGTATAAGACATCTTTCAGAAAATACAGAACCGCCGGTGAAAGCTTTCTCTGTTGATTGGAACTACAGGAGCGAGAAGCCCGACGCAACACATCTTTCCGAGTTCGTACAGATCGAAGGCATCGTGATGGAAGAGAACGCGAATTTGAACATGCTGATAGGTCTGATGAAAGAATTCTATAAAAAGATGGGTTTCCAAGATGTTAAGGTGAGACCCGGTTACTTCCCATTCACAGAACCGAGCTTGGAAGTATTCGCTAAATGGAAAGACGATTATCTGGAGATGGGAGGAGCAGGCTTATTCAGGAGAGAAGTATTGGAACCACACGGTATCGAAGATCCTGTGATCGCATGGGGTCTAGGACTTGAAAGACTTGTTATGTTACGGCTTGGATGGGATGATATAAGGGACTGTTACAGGAATGATCTAAAGACTTTGAGAGAGTACTCTTTGCTGTAGTTATCTCGACCTCTGAAATATCTAGTGAAAGGGGTATCAACTATTTTGAGTCTTCATCCTTTGACTTCCCAGAAAAAGAGGCGACGATCGAAGGTATCAAAACTGAGCCAAAGATAACCGCGAAGATAAAAATCATAGCAAGGATCGGCGAGTAGATATCTCCTAAAGGTTCGGGTTCAACATCGATATCCTCTGACCTTAGACTTATCTCGATTCTTTCGCCGAACACCTCGGCACTCAAAACCGCGGTGATCGTTTGGGTCCCACCTACAGCTTCCCATTCAAAATCGAAAGTTTCCTCCTCTTCTGGGCCGATAGAGATCTCTTTTTCTGTGATATTCTGATCGAATCTCATCAGTGATAATGTAAGATCATCTATTCTTTGGGCCATGTTATTTCTTACAGTGACTGATATGGTTATGACCTCACCTTCTTCTGGTTCAGGATTTGAGAAGGTAAGATTAGTGATGCTAATATCTAAATCATCTGGTGGTTGTTGTTTTATCGCCTCATCTTCTTCCCCTACAACATGTAATGCAGAGGCGGAGATCAGCAATAAAGTTATCACAAATAATGTCAAACCACTCGATCTCATACTTTTCCACATCATTCCATCCTCCTTTTACTCGCGATGAATACTGCCAAAAAGAACAGGATCAGCGTATAGGCCACCATGACTGTAAGACCGGAATAGAAGTCAGGAGAGAACTGCCCCATCTGTCCTCCAGGCCCGCCTCCTATAGGTGTGGTTCCCACGAAAACATTGGTTATCAATCCAGCTGAATAAGTTAGTATGTACCATGGTTCTACTTCCACCAAAAATTGAAGGACGTTCTCTATTATGGGCAGTATCATCAGCAGCGAAAAGAAACCCAATAGTGTAGAAGTGATCTTTCTTTTCAGTATACTGCTGAAGAAGAAGATCAAGCTCACCGCACTGGTGGTATAAACTAGAGCTATAAAGAAAGATTTGAAGTACTCTAAAGTGATTCCTTCAACTCCATAGATACCTATTATCTCGATAGATGTTGTTAAGTAATATATCGATACAACGACCAAGGTTGGCAGAAGAGCGCCGATGTATTTACCAACGAATATGGTGCTGTGCCTTTGAGGTGTCGAGAAAAGCAGCAGACCGGTCTTCTCTTCGAATTCTCCGACCACTGCGTCTCCAGCGAATAAAGAGCCAGAGATTATTATCAGTAAATTGACGAAACTGAGATTCAAGGTCGCGAAACCTTCAGCGGTATCTGGAAAACTAGCCCAGATCAGCGGTACGATATAAAAGATCAGTGGAAGTCCGATCGCTAATAGGAAAGAGATGATCATCCTTTTCATCCGAAAATGTCTTTTCAACTCGAATGAAACAGTAAGGCAAGTGTTCTTGATATCTTCCATCATATCTTCCTTGATAGATTTCATTTCGCATCACCTCTTTCCCCTACAAGTGAAACGTAGAAGTCTTCCAGATTCGACTTTATCGGACTGTAAGATACCACTTTATAACCTTCACTTATCACTTTACTGAGGATCTCTGCAGTCGAAGACGGATCTTCTTCTTTTTTGGTCATCCTTACCTTGCTGTGGTTTATCTTTTCGACTTCGTCTATACCTGGGATATTCTTCAATCTATCCAAGTCCTCTTCAGCCAAGTCTTCTAAGAACTCCACTTCGATGAGACGGTACTGTTTCATGATCTGATCTATCCTTTCAACAGAGTCTTTTTCGATTATCTTACCATCATATAGAAATATTACAGAATCGCAGACTTTACTCACCTCATCCAGCAAATGAGAACTCAGCAAGACGGTAACATCTTTATCTTGAAAGCTTTTGATCAGTTCTCGTATCTCTCTAATACCTTCGGGGTCTAAACCCAAAACAGGTTCGTCTAAGATCAATATAGAGGGCTCGTGAAAGATCGATTTTCCTATCGCCAATCTTCTCTCCATGCCGGTGCTGAAAGATTCTATTTTAGTGTGCTTCCAATCCGACAGGTTGACCATATCAAGAACTTTATCTACGCGCTGTTCTATCGTTTTTTTAGGCATCCGATAGACCTTCCCAAAATAGGTTAGCACTTCTTCAGGGGTCAGATAGCCGTACACTCCAGGAACCCCTATCAGTGAGCCAACATCTTTAAGAGCTTCTTTCGGACGTTTGTTGACATCTATACCATTGATGCATGCTCTTCCAGTAGTGGGCTCGATAAGGTTGGCCAATATCTTTATGGTGGTGGTTTTTCCCGCCCCGTTCGGTCCTAGATAACCTACAACTTCCCCTTTTTTGATCTCAAATGATACATCATCGAGAGCGGTGATACTTCCAAATTTTTTTACTAGATTTTCAGTTCTGATGATACAGTCTTCCATCTTGATCGACCCGATTTATCATGAATATAGATAGTGGTAGAAAGTATTATCGTATTTATTAGTTTCCTTCGAAACTATGTTGCAGAAAATTCACTCTAAAGTTCCCACTTCATCTTCCACCCTTTCGATCAGATCGCCGCTCATGATCATATCTTTTACCTTTTCTATATCCTCGCTCAGAGAACGATCTCTTTTCAACGGCTCGACTTCTTCCCTCACACTTTCATACGCGGTCGAAACTCCTTTTCCTGGAGTTTTATCATGGAATTCCAACCCCTGTGCGGCGGACATCAGTTCTATAGCTACAACGTTCTCAACGTTTTCAAGGACTTCCTTCGCCTGTCTTGCGGAGATACTACCCATGCTTACATGATCCTCCTGACCTGCTGATGTAGGTATAGAATCCGCGCTGGCAGGATGGGAAAGCACTTTGTTCTCAGAGACTAAAGATGCGGCGGTATACTGGGCGATCATGAAACCGGAGTTCAATCCCTCATTCTCCGACAGAAATCTGGGTAGACCGCTCTCCTCTTCATACATCAACTTGTCCGTGGTCCTTTCTGAGATATCTCCTATCTCAGAGATGGCAGCGGCTAAATAATCTAGAGCTAAAGCGATCGGTTGACCGTGGAAGTTCCCTCCTGATATGACATCTCCATCTGGGAAAACCAGCGGGTTGTCATTGGCAGAGTTCATCTCGATCTCGAGCACTTTTTCGACATATCGCAGAGCGTCCTTTGTGGCTCCATATACCTGAGGCATGCATCTCAGCGTGTAAGGATCCTGAACTTTCTCACAGTCTCTATGGGACTCTATTATCTCGCTGTCTGAAGTCAACTTTCTCAGATTTTTTGCACATTCTATCTGTCCCTGATGCGGCCTTATCTGATGTATCCTGCAGTCGAATACCGCGTCGGTTCCTTTCAACGCTTCTAAACTCATCGCCCCAGCGATCTGAGCTCCTTTCAGCATCCTTTTACCGTCATGTACGGTCAGCGCACCGATAGCGGTCATTATCTGGGTACCGTTGACCAGGGCTAGACCTTCTTTTGCTTTCAATTCTACAGGCTCAAGACCGGCTCTTTTCAAAGCTTCCTCCCCAGAAAATTTTTCCTCATTATAGTAAGCCTCACCTTCTCCTATCAACACCAAACTCATGTGAGCTAGAGGGGCAAGATCACCTGAGGCTCCTACACTACCCTGTGAAGGTATCACTGGATGCACACCTTCGTTCAACATATCGATCAGTAATTCTATCACTTTCAACCTTATGCCACTGTATCCCTTTGCCAGAGTGTTCGCTCTTAGAAGCATCGTAGCTCTTACCACGTCAGTATC
>CAYNOV010000025.1:0-14983 GCA_964398905.1 uncultured Thermoplasmata archaeon | reverse complement strand
TGTGGATGACGAGGAAAATATTCCTCAAAGTTGCGTCTTCCACTATAATTCATTCTTTCTCTATCTTCTCAAGGTACATCAACGGGTAATTCATATTTTCGATGTACTTCATCTTACCTATAGCGCGTATACCTTCATATCGGACTTCTACTTTTGCCTTTATCATCTTTCCTGTCAGAGTTGTGTAATCGAAGGGCCCATCTTCTTCTGATGATTTTTCCGGCAGTATCTTGACTTCAGCAGATTTTACAAAGGCCTGGCTCTCAGTAGTGCTTTCGATAGCACTTTCCAACTTTTCTATGTTCTTAGAACTTACAGGAGTTCCAACAAATTGATGAAACAGTGCGCCAAGTTTTATCCCCAATTCAAAAGAGATCCTTTCCGTATCAGTACAATCAAAATAACTTTCAGCTTCGAGTAATTTTTCGTCCATCTTATCCTTGTCCTTTTCCATGAAATTTTACAATGATCGGTGAGATAAAAACATAACCCAAAAGTAAAGAAGTGGTGATAGATAGTATCGTTTTGCAATAATCATGAGAAATCGGCTCTGATAATAATCCAAATAGAGCTACGGTAAGAAATAATATACCTCCTATAATGTAATATTTATTCCTAGGTTTTGGATATTCTATCTTGGTGAAGAGAAGAGTTCCTAAAAATCCGATAAAAAATAGTACCGGAAAAGGATGATACCAATCTAACCCACCCCAACCGAAAAGATAAGTGAGGTGGATAACGACCAATGCTAAAGCAGGAGTTGGAAGACCATAAAAAACGGACTCCTCCGATCTCTTATCGACGAACCTTGCTAGTCGAAGGGTCCCTAGAAATACTATCATGAAAGGTATCAGTGTGGCCAAAAAATTCTGAGGAGATTCCCAACCCCGTCCTAGAGTTTCATCGTAATAAGTGTGATACAATAAGAGTGCCGGAGCAAAACAAAAAGAGATTATATCGGAGAAGAAGTCGAGGTAAGCCCCTAGATCATGTTCTACTCCAAGTAACCTGGCTAGAAAACCGTCGAGACCGTCTAAAACCACACAGATGATTATCAACATAGAGGCTAACCAAAGCCTATCATCTATTATATAGGTGATCGCGAGAAACCCAAGAGCGGCGTTGGAAACCGTTATCATGTCCGGAATCGTTAACGAATCGGTCTTATTCATTCCACTCACCTAATGAGGTCTTTCCTGCTTTTACTTTTTGCCCTTCTTCAACCACGAAATCGATTTTGTTTTCAAACTCTAATTTTACCTTCGATCCGAACCTGACTATCCCTATACGCTCACCTTTATCTATAAGATCACCTTTTTCTACATAAGGGACGATCCGTCGAGCAGTGATCCCGGCGATCTGCCAAATGTTTATCTCCCCTTTATCGGTAGAGAGAACTAAGAGTTGTCTCTCATTATTTTTCGCTTCATCTTTATATGCGGGTGAATGTCCCCCGTCATAATGCTCCATCTTTTCGATGGTTCCAGACCATGGGGATCTGTTCACATGAACGTTCCAGATATTCATGAATATCTGGATCTCATTTTTGTCGTGATCGATATCTTGGATCATCCCATCAGCCGGAGAAGTTATACCCTCTGAAACTTCTCTATCAGGATCTCTAAAGAAGTAGAGGGTGAAGAGGAATAGTATCAGACCGAATATGGGTAAGATGGATATAGGTAAAAAAACGAAATAAAAAAGTGCCAAAAAAACCATTAAACCAAAAGAGATCAGAATCGGTTTTGCTCCTCCTCTAGCGAACATATAAAGAAAAAAGAAGAAGAGGTAAATTAATATTGGTCTTTTTACGCGACTCTATCGATGTTTCCGTCAGATGCTCCTACTACCTCATCAGCGAACTTTTCACTTTCTGTATGAACGTTTGTCACCACTAACAGTATCTTTATCTTGTTTCCTAGGTCCTCGTCAACATTACATCCCCAGATGATCCTTGCATCTTTGCTGATCTTATCGTTTACCATCTGAGCAGCTCTTTCGGCTTCCTCAACGGTCATGTTCGGTCCGCCCATGACTCTGATCATGGCTCCTTTTGAATCGCTGGTATCGATATCACCCAGCAATGGGGAACCAAGTGCTTCTTCTACGGCTTTTTCAACCCTGTTGTTCGCGTCGTCGGACTCTCCTATACCTATCATCGCTAGTTCACCGTTATCCATTATCGTTCTCATGTCGTTGTAATCTATGTTTACAAGCCCCGGCTTAGTTATTATCTCAGTCATCCCTTTGATCGATTCCATCAAGATCTCATCAGCCACTTTGAACGCTGCATTCAATGGAAGATCAGGAACAAGATCGAGAAGTCTATCGTTTGGTATTACCACGGTGGTATGGCAGTGCCTTTCTAGTTTTGACAATCCTCTCTTTGCATTTCTCATCCTTTCTTCGCCTTCGGCCTGGAATGGAAGTGTTACGATCCCCATAACCAGTGCTCCTTCTTCCTGCGCTTCTTCAGCAACGACAGGAGCGGCACCGGTTCCAGTTCCTCCTCCCATTCCTGCGGTGAGGAAGACTATATCTGAGCCATCCAAATACTTTTTTATTTCATCTTTTGAATTCCTAGCAGCTCTTTCGCCGACTTCCGGCTTCGCTCCGGCACCAAGACCGTCAGTTAAGTTTTTTCCGATCAAAATCTTTTTCTGAGCGTGTGTGTGTAGAAGATGTTTAGCATCGGTATTGAGAGCGATAAGTTCTCCACCACTCAAGCCTTCTTGTGTCAGACGGTCAAGGGTATTGCTCCCTCCACCACCTGCACCGAAGATCTTTATCTGCACTTCAAGTTGATCAACAAGGTCTCGAAGTTCCTCATCTTCAGGAGCTATTTCTTCATCTGTACTCGGTTTTTCTTTCCCTTCATCATGTTTGTTTAAGGCTTCATCAACGATCGATTCCATATAGAATCCCATCCATCTATTTTCATACAATTAGAATCACCTATTTAAGTATTGTCTTTTACGTAGGACACCTCAAAAATACTTTCTGGATAGCCATATTTTGCCGTCTTATCGCTCCCAGTTGTATAATGCTAAGCGGACTTATGTCTGACATATATCTATTTTCGTCCGACGGAAATTCCGCGCAAAATTTTTATCTCATTCCCATGATAGCTTTTATGATCACTATGGAAAAAGTAGTCCAAGATTATGACATAGATGGAGAGACGACAGTATCTGAACTGATATCCCAGATGCACGATTCCGGTGGCTTTGTCGCTAAAAAAGTGGGCCTAGCTGCACAGATACTAGAAGATATGTTCAAAGATGATTCCTTGAACTTTTTATCATTCCCTGCTTGTATAGTCTCAACAGGTACGAGAGGTATATTGAAAGAGGCGATCAAAAGAGAACTGTTTGATGTTGTGATAACAACGTGTGGAACATTAGATCACGATCTAGCTAGGACCTGGGAAGATTATCATCATGGTTCCTTTTCTGCCGATGACTCCGAACTTCATCGTAAAGATATACACCGATTGGGAAATATATTCATACCTAACTCATCTTACGGCGAAGTTCTAGAGAAGAACATGCAGCCTATCCTGGAAGATATAGTTGGTGAAGAGAAGAAAAAATTTAGCACTAGAGAGATCATCTGGGAGTTCGGTAAAAGGATAGAAGATGAGGATTCTATTATCTACTGGGCAGCTGAGAATGAGATTCCGATATACATACCAGGGATAACGGATGGTGCCTTCGGTTCTCAACTATGGATGTACTGGCAGAACGATAGAGATTTCAGTTTAGATATGATGAAAGACCAGCAGGAACTGGCCGATTTGGTTTTCCCTGCGGATAAGAGTGGAGCTTTGATAGTGGGTGGAGGGATATCAAAACACCACACGATATGGTGGAATCAGTTCAGAGGAGGTCTGGAAAGGGCAGTTTATATAACCACCGCTGTAGAGTACGACGGGTCTTTATCCGGTGCTAGAGCTCGAGAGGCTATATCTTGGGGCAAAATAAACGAAGAGGCGGATCACTGCACGGTAAAAGGCGATGCCACGGTTTTACTGCCTTTGGTCCTGGGTTCTTTTTATTGAGAAGTCAGATAACGTGTTCTGAGATCTCTTCACCGACCAATTCTCTTTCGCAAAAGGTACATTTTAACCTAACGGGCTCCTCATCTATCACTTCGAATTCACTCTCTACCGGTTCTCTTTGATTGGTTATACAGTTCCTGTTTTTACATCTAACTATACCTCTAGCCAGATCTGGTATCTCGACTCTATGCTTTTCGATCACCTCATAGCCTCTTATTATGTTGACTGTAGCGTTAGGTGAGATAAGTGAGATCTTATCGAATTCCTCGTTCTTCAATTCTTTATCCTCTACCTTGACTATATCTTTCTTCCCTTTGCTGCTTTTAACGTTCATAGCCATACTCACGATAGAGTCTATATCTGTATCCACTAGGTCCAAAATCCTCAATACTTTCATCCCTTGACCGGCTTTTATATGATCTATTACAGTTCCGTGTTCTATCGGTGTTATCTTTATCTTTTTTTCTTTTTTACCTTTCATGATCATCCCTCCTGTAGAAGTTTCAAAAGAGCCATCCTGATGGGGACTCCATTAGCAGCTTGTTCGAAGTACCTCGCTTTGTCTGTTCCGTCCACATCCACTTTTATCTCATCGACTCTTGGTAATGGATGCATCACCTTGAGATCTTCTTTGGCACTTTCCAACATATCCTTATCTATGTGATAGGATTTTGCAACTTCTTCGTAATCTTTATCCGAAGGGAATCTTTCTCTTTGTATCCTGGTCATGTACAGTACGTCGAGTTCATCCAAAGCATCTTTGATATCTTCCACTTCTTTGAATTCGATACCTTGCTTTTTCAATATGTTCGTTATCTCTTTTGGCATCTTTAGAGAGGGTGGAGATATAAAAGTCATCTCAGTTTCGAACATGCTCAAAGCCTTGGTCAATGAATGGACTGTCCTTCCATATTTTAGATCTCCAGCTATGCCTATATGGTTGTTTGATATCTCATCCTTTTCCTTCCTTATCGTGAACAGATCAAGGAGAGTTTGAGTAGGATGATGCCCCGCTCCGTCACCGGCGTTGATCACGGGAACGTCAGAAAACTTAGAAGCTAACTTCGCCGCACCTTCCTGAGGATGTCTCAGAACGATCATGTCTGCGTATCCTGCCGCGACCCGTATCGTATCCGCGAGCGTTTCTCCCTTCTTTGCCGAAGAAGTATCCGCTCTAGCAAAACCAATGCAACTGCCTCCCATCCTTTTCATCGCTGCTTCGAAGGAAAGGCGGGTCCTTGTGCTGGGCTCGAAAAAAAGAGTCGCCAACAATTTCCCCTCAAGATCAGTATTGATAACGTCACCTTGGGCCGCTGGAACCAGTTCTTCAGCCTTCTCCATTATCGCTTTTATCTCATCGACTGTGAAATCATCGATAGCAACAACATGCTTTTTATTGAAACTATAACTCATCGTATCGCCGGGATATGGACATCGTCAAATATATGGATTTTGGATGAAGTACGAATTTTTAAAGAGGAAACGGAACAGATCTTGAACTAAAAACATATAAGAAGAAAAAGAAGGATTCTTTAGATGAAAAATCGGGTTTATAACAATCCGGCTTTCTGTAAGGTCATTATGTCTTCTGTGCCAAGTTTCTCCCCTTTCTTGAATTTCTCGTAAAGTTCTTCTGCTTCTCGTTGAGTCTCTGTTTCCTCTTTTTCTCTCTTCGCTCTTTTCTGTTTCTTTTTCAGTCCGGATATTATCTTACTGTAATCTCTGACCTCGTTGACCGCTTCGATATGTTTTTCGTGATACTCGTCTCCCTTTTCTTTTGCCTTCACGAACTTATCCTGTGCCTTGTCTGCTTTTTCCCTGATCTCATCTGCCTTCTCGAACTTGTCCAGCATCTCATCGTGTTTCACTTGTGCCTCTTCGGCGAGTTCTGAAACTTCCTTGTGATATTCTTCAGCTTTTTCTCTGGCTTCTTCTAGTTTCTCTCGTATCTCTTTTATCTCTTCGTTCTCTTCGATCAGTTTTTTCCGTTTGTTCAACTCTTCCTGAAGACTTGAGATCTTGTCTATCATCTCTTTTTCTTCTTCAGGACTGAGAACATTGGTCATCTGTTTGTACTCCAACTCTTCGATCTCTTTCTTCAGTTTGTTTATCGATTTTCCGTCGCTTGGGAGGACTTTGTTTTTTTCCTGTTCGAGTTTTCTTTGAAGTTCGTTCACTTTCTCGTTGAACTTGTCACGTTTTTCCTTGAACTCTTTGACTTTTTCGTTCAGTTCGTTTCTTTCTTCTTTCAATTCGTTTCCACTTTCGATGAGTTCTTTGACCTGTGTGTTATACTCGTCTCTCTTCTTCACCCATTTTTTAGCTTCATCGTTCTTTTCGTCTCTAAGGTTCTTGTATTTTTCGGCCCTGGAATTGGCCTTTTCCTTTTTTTCCTCCAACTCCTCTAAAAGCTCAGTCATGGTTTAATGCACTGTCCAGTAATTTTTTCCAATGAATGGATTCACCTATCCAATATTAGGGGGATTTATAATACTTTCGGACTTTCATCTAACCAAATATCGAGATCATGGATGATGATGTATGACCTGAAAATCGTAGACCAGGATATCTTTTAAGAAGAAATAAATACTACCATTTATCTCGTTTCGCTAGATTATCATGGCGGAAGAAGAATCTGACATAGAAGAGAAATTAGGTTTCGAACTAACGAATGTCTGGGAGGACATGGACGAGGATGAAAGAGAGAGGATTTTCGAATTTGCAGGAGATTATAAAGAATTTTTAGACTCGTCTAAAACTGAGAGACAGGCAGTAGAAACTTCAGAAAAAATACTCAGGGAAAATGGATTCAAATCTATGAGCGAGTACGAATCGTTAGACACTGGAGACAAGGTCTATTATATCAACAGGAACAAGAGCATAGCTGCAGCGGTCGTCGGTGAAGAGGATCTGACTAGAGGACTGAACCTCGTTACTAGCCATATAGACGCACCCCGATTGGACCTCAAGGCTAGACCACTATACGAAGACAAAGAAGCTTCCATGGCACTTCTCCAGACTCACTATTACGGCGGTATAAAGAAATACCAGTGGGTGAGCATACCTCTTGCTATCCACGGAAGGTTCGTGAAAGAAGACGGAACACCTGTCGAAGTATCCATCGGTGAAGATCCTGAAGACCCTATATTCGTGATAAGCGATCTACTACCCCATCTTTCGAAAAAGAAGCAGGGCGAAAGAAAGATGAAAGACGTGATAAAAGGAGAAGAACTCAATCTTATCGTCGCAGGGATCCCTATAGATGAAGAAGACGTCGAAGAAAAAGTCAAGATCAAAGTGCTTGACCTTTTGAATGAAAAATACGACATCACTGAAGAAGATTTCACCAGTGCCGAACTGGAGATAGTTCCCGCTTACGATGCCCGTGATGTGGGATTCGATAGAAGCATGCTCGGTGGTTATGGTCACGATGATAGAGTGTGCGCCTACACATCTTTAAGAGCTTTGCTCGAACTCGAAGAGCCAGAGAAGACCGCATCGGTCATCTTCTTCGATAAGGAGGAGATCGGTAGTGAAGGTAATACAGGTGCCAACTCCGAATTCCTAGAGACATTTTACTCTAAACTGTTGAAGAAGAATAAAGGCGATTACAGCATGCATCAGCATCGGACGATGCTCGATAACTCAAAGGCCATATCAGGCGATGTCAGTCCAGCGGTCAATCCGTCTTTCAAAAGCGTCCATGAGATCCAGAATGCGGCCTCTTTTGGCAAAGGCATAGCGATAAACAAATTTACTGGAGCTGGTGGAAAGTATTCTGCTAATGATGCTCACGCAGAATACGTAGCTCTTATAAGAAGGACCTTCAACGAGAAAGACGTTGCTTGGCAGACCGCAGAACTGGGAAAAGTCGATGAAGGAGGCGGAGGAACGGTCGCAAAATTCCTAGCTGAGTTGAACATCGATGTGATAGATGCAGGCACACCGGTTCTAGGTATGCACGCTCCGTATGAGCTCATATCTAAAGGTGACCTATACCATACTTTCAAGGGATACGAAGCGTTCTTGAAAACTGAGTAAATATTTTAAAAAACCCTTTCAACCTTTTTCTATCAATTTAACATCACCAGGAGGTATTATCCTCTGGATTTCGTCTAATGGGACGGAAAAATGATCGGACATCTCGTTGGCGAATCTGTTTTTGTCTTCGGCTCCAGGGATGAAAACCGCTTTCTTTTTGATAAAGTCTTTACTAGAATTTTCTAGAGTGAATGATGGAGCACACATCACTTTTTTTACTCCTTCAAATTCTATTTCGGCCAAAACAGCTTTCATAGGTAGATCGTCGTGATAATTCCTTTTCCCCCTTATAACGAAAGCTCCAGTCGGTAAAGACTCACCGGCCTCTGCGGATTTACTCACTTGATCGGGTTCAACCCAATAAGCTCGTCCTGCACTGATACCTCTTTTCCACTCTTTAGAGTGGATTATAGAGTACTGACAGGCCTCTTGAAGAGTACTTTCACCTATCTCTTCTTTTTCACCTCTCTTGACTACAACGCTTGGAGCGCCGCCGGCTTCCGCGTGTGCATAGCGGTCATGTTTTTCGAGGTATTTCTTTACTACTTCTTCATTGGTCTTAGTGTCTTTTCCCGCGATAACTATGTGTCCTTCGCTGGATATGAACCACTTGTACCTATCGAACCAATAATCCTTAGTTGGTCTCTTTTTGTCTTTTCGTCTTTTCTCTTCTTTTCCAGCTTTTATCTCTTTCTTCGTTTCTTCTATCGCCTTTTTAGCTCCTTTTATCTTTTTCTTGCACTTTTTACTCATCTCGTAGTGCTTCTGCGCGTTCTCATTGACATCTTTCCTGAAATCGAGTCTGACGTTTTTGGTGTAATTCTCACCGTCTTTTTCGCCCTCTAGCTCAACGACCACGTATTCGTCTGAATCGTTCAATTGGAGTACACTATCAAGGTCCCTGATCTCTGAATAGATCTTCTCTCTATCTCCTTCTCTTCTAGCCCTGTGTATACTTTCTAGAATTTTTTCACAGTCGCTGTAATTTTGATAGATAAGCTCCGCTTTGATCGTGTTTTCCTCTTCCTCCTCTTTGAGATCGTCTAAAGCTCTTTTCTGACTTTCGAGTTTCCGCTCTACTCTGGACTTCTCTTCACTTTCTTCAGGAGTTTCATCACTCCTTTCAACTCTGAATGCGATGTCTAAAGCGCGATTATAGGTGACGAACATCTCCGTTTCATTTTCAGCGTACTGTTCTAGCGAGAACGGAACGGCATCGATGATCTCATCTTCATCATCTTTGACCACGTGAGGCTCTAAGTCATCTTCTTCTATCTTTTTCTTCATCTTTTGTATCGTGATTTTTATTTTGGAAGAGAGCCCTTCAAATTTCTCTGAATGTTTATCCACTTCGAGTCTAGTACAGATCTCTTCCGCATATTTCCCTCCTAGATTTAGATCAACGGCTAGCGTTCTGACTAAATCTTTATCGCTATCATCGAGGATCTCTTGTATCTCTTCTGCAGTAAGATCGAAAGGCTGTATCCTGGAAGGAGGGAATTTGTACTCATGACCTTCTTTGAGTTCTCGATGGCTCCATGATTCAGAGCGATAAGGTACGAGGATGTGTTTTTCTCCCTCCAAGATCAAATTACCCTTTCCAAATATTTCGAAGATCAATCTGCTTTTCTTCTCTTTCTGTAATTCAAATATTACGACTCTATCGAACTCATGCTGTTCTACGCTCGTGATGGTCGCGTTACTGGTATACTTTCGCATCAGCATCACGTAATCTCCGGGTTTTTTCGGATTGTCTTTGCTCTCTTCGGTGAGATAGAGACCTTTTCCCACTTTAAAGAGCAGCATCTTTTTTCCCTCTCCAGGAACATAAACGCGGATCAGGATCTCATCCTTGTTCGGCTGATATATTTTTTTTACGAATCCACCTTCTAAAGATTTGAGTTCGTTCACTGCTGCTCTTATCTCCAAGGCCTCCATCTCTTCCTTCATGTTTCTCACTTTTACTTGGTGTTATCTCCATATACAAGACTCTGCATACTCATAAGTATTGGGGGACCTGAGAGAAAAAAATCCCCCTTTGGAAGATCTTGGTTTTTTCACTCAACTAGACCTTCTTCTTTCAACTCTTGGTAGTCCTCTTCAATCAACCTGTCCAGTTCTTTGACATCGAAGTATTCTTCGTCTATCCAAGCGTTCGCCGCGGCCTTGTACATGTCGGAGACAAAGTCGACCAACTTTTTCGGAAGTCGAGGTGGTTCTGGCCATTCATCTTTAGGAAGGTCTTCTTCTTTTGCTTTCTCGATCTCTTCGTGCCATTCCCCTCCCCTGTAGTAATTCCTCAACATCTGCTTGCTGAGTTTGAATCCATCGTATTCGAACCTGTCCTCGTCTAGTGTCCCTAGAACATCCGCTAACATGAGTTCTCCGTTCCTGTCGAGTGCGACCTCCATCTTACCGTCTAGATGTATCCAGCCGAGATATTCAGATTTTTTGTTTATGAAGTCATTGACATCCATCGCTTTCTTTTTTATGAGGTCTATCTTTTGATCGTCAAATCCTGTGTGTTCTTTTACCTCGTCTAGATTCTTGAAATATCTGTCGAATTTCTCGAACTTGGTGCTGAAATCTATGATAGGTGGATCCAACTCTTTGTTCACTTCAGGATAACCATCTAGACCTAGATCTTCCGGTTCTATCTTCCCTTTATCCAACCTTCTGAAAACGGAGCTACCTTCGCCCAGATAGTTCCTATAGATGATCTCCAAAGGAACCATCATATTTTTGTATTCCTCAGGCTCTTCGTCAGTGACAACATTTACGAGTTTGAACTTCATCCTGTTTTTATCTTCGAGTTCGATGAAATGGGTTTTTATCCCCTCTTTTTCTAGCTCCTTGAAGTTATGGGCTCCCATCATGCACAACGCTTCTCCTTTCCCTTCTATTTCATCGGGCATCTCTCCATAGTCGAACACGCTGTACCTGTCACTGAATTCGAATACGCCTATACCTTCTTCATCCTCAGTTGGTTCTTCTAGGATCTCAAGATCTTTCACACTACCCATCTTATCTCACCTCTTCGTCATCTCTATCTATCTGATCCATGTTCTCTTGCTGATATTCTTTTATCCTTTCCTGAAGGTCTCCATCTGTCAAAGCTAGCATTTTCGCTGCGGCTAGACCTGCCTGTTCAGTTCCCATAACGACCATGGGACATACTCCGGAAGGCATCCTCAGGCTGGAGAATATATCGGCACCGGCAAACTTACTGCTGTATGGAGGGCATGCTATGACCGGCTTCTCTGTTTGAGCATCGACGAATCCACTCAGAGCGTTGCTTCTTCCCGCCACCGTGACGTAAACTACCTTTTCATCTTCGTACTCTTCTATGATATCGAGCGCTTTCAAAGGAACTTTATGTGCCGAGGCGATCCTCATGACGCTTTCTATACCCAATTCCTTCAGCGTACTCGCTATTTTCTCTGACCAATCCATATCACTTTTCGATCCCATTATGATTACAACTTTCATTTATATCACCTATGCCATCTTTTCAGCGACCAGGTTATAGATCTCGAACATCTCCTTTATCTCATCTACCTTCAAGAAGTAGAACTTCTCGGGCGGTTTTTTCTCGTATTCTACCAGGCCAAGATCGTAGAGCAATTTTAAATGCTTCGAAGCTGAAGATTCTGTCATATCCAATTCATCTGCGATCTCGTGGACCGACATCTTCTCGTCGTTACAGAGCATCTGCAATATCTCTCTTCTTTTCCTGGACCTGATCGCTCTTGCAAGTTTTTCATCAGGCATTATCATTCGCATAATCCTCTGATATATAATCATTTCGAAGTTGAACAATAGCGCAACATAGAAAACGATAGAACTTCTTCCATGATTTCAGAGGCGTTGCTCTTAGTATCAGAATTTTTTTGAACTCTACCGAGGAAAAATACTTATTAAACCGAGATATCTTTTCCAGTAGATATTCATGAAATTCGAGAAGGCACTTAGTTTCGACGACATAATGATGGTCCCGAGTAAAACTGATCTAAAGAGAGATGATATAGATACCTCGAATGACCTTACCGCGGATATAGATCTGAAAGTTCCGATACTTAGTTCTCCCATGGACAAAGTAACAGGGAGTGAGATGGCCATAGCCATGGCTAGGGAAGGCGGTCTGGGAGTCATCCATCGAAATTTAGATATACATACTCAGGTAGAGATGGTTAAGAAGGTGAAACGTTCTGAGAATTGGATCATCCGAAATCCTCACACGATCTCACCCGACATAAAAGCTAGAAAAGCGAAAAGTATCATGGATGAAGAATCCATTTCTGGATTGCCCGTAATCGAAGATGGAAAATTGATCGGCATAGTCACCAAAAGAGACCTTCGATTCGAGACCGAGTTGGATAAAAAAGTCAGAGAGGTCATGAGTTCTGACCTTATAACTGCTGATCCTGAAACTGAAATGGAAGAGGCAAAATCTATTCTGAACAAAAATAAGATAGAAAAACTTCCGCTTGTCGACGAAGAAAATAGACTCCAAGGGCTTATCACGGTCAGAGATATCGAGAAAAAGAGAGAGCATCCACAGGCGACGATGGATGAAAACGGTCAGCTAATGGTAGCTGCCGCCGCCGGACCAGATGAGTTCGATAGGATCGAAGCTTTGGTGGAAGCGGGCTTAGATATGATCGTTGTAGATACAGCACATGGAAATTCAAAAGACGTTATAGAAGCTACCGAACAGATAAACGGAAGTTTCGAGATCGACCTTATGTCCGGCAATATAGCCACGGAGAAGGGAGCTAGAGCTCTTATCGAAGCGGGTGCAGACTCTCTACGAGTGGGGATAGGTCCCGGCTCTATATGTACTACAAGGATAGTCTCTGGGATCGGCGTACCACAGATAACCGCTATAATGAACGTGTATGAAGCAGCCCGTGAAGAAGGGATATCTATAGTCGCGGATGGAGGCATAAGATATAGTGGAGATGCGGCTAAAGCCTTGGCCTGCGGTGCAGATGCCATAATGCTCGGTAACATGTTAGCGGGTACTGAAGAAGCACCTGGAAGAGTCGTCTTCCGCGGTGGTAGAAAGTACAAAGAATACAGAGGGATGGCTTCCATATCAGCACTGGAACAGCGTGAGAAGAACAGGTACGATCAGGATTTTGAAAGCCGTGAAGAGTACGTCCCTGAAGGTGTAGAGGGATTGGTCCCTTACAAGGGTACTGTGTCAGAAGTCCTCCACCAGATAGTCGGCGGGATAAAATCGAGCATGGGTCATCTAGGAGCGAGAACATTAGATAAGATGCGTGACGCTGAGATCTACGAGATAACTGAAGGCGGGAAACACGAGAGTCATCCACACAATGTGGAGATAACTGAAGATACTCCAAATTATCATTGGAAAGGCGAGAGAAGATAGTTGAAGATCATCTGATTTGATCTTGCATCCTTACTAAGAGAGCTATGATTCCAGTGATCATAGCAGGCCAAACATCGGTGCTCAGATAAAGTCCGGGCGTTGGAGGATGAAAGTCGAGGAAGGGCCATAAAACCGCATAAGAATAACCGGAAACACTGATCAACAATGCATCGAGTAAAAGATGGGATGCCGCACCGATCAACAACAGAGTGAAAATAATTTTGGACTCTTTTGGAACTGAGAGCAACGAACCGACAGCTACTATGATGATCACTCCGCCGGCGGTATGAAGGGGTCCCCATGAAAAGGGGATACCTAAAACCTGTTCTATCTTCACAGGATCTAATAATAATCGTATACGAACAAGATCAGGTAGGGTTGACCCGACCATAACAGCGGTAACGTGTGCAGATTTTAACTTATCGTATTTCCAAGTGAGGACCATCCCTATGGTATATCCTACGAAAATATGCGTGAGAAGATCAGCCATCTTCATCACCTCTTTTTGAACGAAAAATGATCTCTCTGATAGTTAGAGGGTTTTCTCTCGGTTCTAAGGCGAATTTTTCTCTATCAAATCTCCATTGGCCGAGTACTCTAAAACCGATCCATGTCGCTCCAACTACCGATATACCGTACATGTATACATAACGCCACAAAGGCCTGATCAAAGCGTTTTCGACATATATGGTTCTGTTCTCCGCAGCAGTTCCGAATACCGTAAGTCTGTCGCCTTCTTCAGTTTCCTCTTCAAGTCCAGTGATCTCCAGTTCTATGGTCTTATCTCCGCTCTCTATTTCTATCCTCAGCGGTTCAGTTTCGATGACTTCTCCACTTATCTCTACTTTTTCACCGATGTAGTTCTCATAATCCTCTACCAATTCGTCGTTTCCTGGAAATCTGCCTTTTCCTGGTTCGGGCGAAATAGAACCGTACCAGATAAAAAGGATCAAAAGAACGACTAGAAGGGATATAATCATGGTTGTACGTACTCTCTTGGACTCGAACATCGGTTTAAACAGCCTTTCTACCATATTTGATTTTTATCCTCTATATTTCGATAAGTATAAGAGATATGGTATTGAACTTGAACGAAAATAGATCGGTCTAAATTGAGATATCAGCGCGACCCTTATTAGGGATGGAAGTTCGAAGGATATATGGCTTAGAACAAGTTCAGATAGCCCCTGAACAGCTGTAAGCGTTAATAGAAGAAAATATAGATCGTTTAGAAAGAGAAGCGTTACTGGAATGAGATGGAAAAAGAATTGAGAGTCTACGATATCGAAAACATTTGATTTGATAGGTCATAGCATCGTTATCCGGAAAAAAAAAAAATAATAGTAGTAGTGCATTATACTCCTCGAGGGATAGAATCTCGGAAGATGGAAAAATTAGGCTGTTGGTGGTCTCCATCGTAGCGATGCTGGCGGTGACGATGGTCGTCGCCGGGTGGCAGTATGAAGAGCAAGTAGAGATAGATG
>CAYNOV010000024.1:0-15031 GCA_964398905.1 uncultured Thermoplasmata archaeon | reverse complement strand
CAAAAAAATATACTATCGAACGAGAGATGTCTCGATATTTAGATGAAAATGAACAAAAAACTATAAATAAGATCATTTTAATCAAATGATGTCTTAAAAACGTATGACATTTCAAGGTGATTAGTATGACGGAAGAACTGATGGATAAACTGGACGAGTACAAATACAATATCCTTTACTACATCTACTTCGTAAGCTGTCTTCTAGTTGCGATCTGGGTAGCAGATCCTATAAGTACTCTATCCTCTATTTTGTAAAGAACTCGATCTCGAAAGCTATTCTTGTAGTAGTGCTCTTACAGTTTTAGCTATAGATTCAGAACTGCTATACTGTGGGGACCATCCCATATCTTTTATCTTATCTAAGGAAAGAAGCATCGTTTTTACGTCACCTTTCCAACCGCCTTTATCCCCACTTGAACCTTCTGTCCATCGATAATCAACGTTCTTTAGCCCCATCTCTTGGCATACTATATCCGCTATCTGCTTCACATCGATGTAATCCTCAGAGCCCAGGTTGAAATATTCTACTCTGTCCTCGGAATTTTTCGTAGCGAAAAGCATACCGTCTATACAATCAGTTATGTAAAAATAAGATTTTGTGGTCCCAGGTGGTGCGCCCAATATCTCCAGTTCTTCGGGATCATCTTTTAATTTTTGAACAAAATCGTAAGTCACGCCGTGAGTGCTTCTAGGACCTACTACATTAGCGAACCTGAAAGAAACAGAACACATGTCGAAGGTATGGCAAAAAGATGATATCAGCGCTTCGCAGCTCAGTTTAGAAGAACCGTAAAGAGAGATCGGTTCTAAGGGGCCAAGACCCTCTGGAGTTGGTATGATCTCCGTTTCACCGTAAACCGTAGAAGAAGAAGTGAATACGATCTCCATAACGTCGTGCTTTCTCATAGCATCCAAAACGTTGTAAGTCGCTATTATGTTCTGCTCGAGATGGACGAAGGTATCTTCTGCACCCACCTTCACATCTGGATTAGCAGCTAGATGAAAAACCATGTCACATCTTTTCATCTGCTCTGACAAGGCTTCCTCGTTCAGAACGTCAGCAATCACTAGTTCAAAATTCTCCTCATCTTCGAGATGCCCAACGAGTTCTTTCTTTCCCGAGGAAAGGTTATCATATCCAATGACTTGGTTTTCTTGCACTAGGGCGTCAACAAGATGACTCCCTATGAAACCTGCCGCACCTGTTACGAGTATTTTTCTTCCCTTCAATCTCATATTATCTCCTCTTTTTTTAAATAAATCTTCTAAAAAATTTAGATCGGGTAAATTTGTACACCAATATCAAGACTATGGCCACCAAGATCAATGCAGCGAGACCCATAGTGATACTGGTCCTAAAGGCTCTGATCACGGCCCCGCCAGTATAATAAGATATTATACCTATCCCGAAACAGCCCACGAAAGAACCTATTATTATGGATAACCATGCATAGTACTTATTCATGCCGATTACTCTGCCCAGTATGGAAGCCCCGACGCCGCCACTTCCCTGAAAAGGAAAGACAACGAAACTCGCGACTCCGAGAAAAGCCACGTTTTTTATCCATTGTTTCTCTTTCATCTTTTGGGCACCAAAGTTCTGGAACTTTTCGATCCATTTACCCACGAGAGGGATCTTCTTAGCTATGTAGAAATTCCAAAGAAGGAAGTAAGATGTGACCACATCAACAAAAGCTATCGAAGCAGAGACGAGAAATATGACCGAAACAGGAGAGAGGATCGAAGCGTAAGTACCTAAAAGACCTAAGATCGCGCTAGGTATGACTGTTTCCTTACCAAGTGGAGGGAAGAGATATGTGAGCATAGCGCCGCTTATCACCCAAAATACGCTCACCAAACCGATGTTTTTTAAAATCAAATAGAGTAGAAGAATATATAGAGATGAGATTAAAAAAGGTATGAAGAACAGGAACAGTTTACCCCAAATATTTTCGTAAAATTCCTGTTCACTTATGAATATATCCATCATCGAATTGTAAAATAGCGAGGAGAGTAAAATATCTTTGGAATGGTTTTTTCAGAACTTCACTTTTGGACGACGATGATCATATGGTCCTTCTGTCGATGAGATATATCAGTCTTTACGATAACTTCATATCCATCATCTTCTAACTTTTTCTCTACACCGCGATATATCTCCTCTGGTGGTTTAGAAACATCTGTACTCCTAGCTTTCACTGCTATCATGCCGAATGAGTCCTTTTTGAGGAAGGTTAGATTCTTCAAAAATATCTCTCTCTGATCTCGCTGAGAGATGTCTTGATAGACAAGATCGACCTTAGTCACGATATCTTCATACTTCGTGGGCTCTCTAGCGTCGGCCATGATCGGATAGATGTTCTTTCTTCTCTCAGAGAGGGAAAGAAGATTGCGGAAAGGATTTCTCGCCACTTCTACAGCGAATATCTTTCCGGTAGTCACTATATCGGATAGATGACTGACGGTTGTCCCGTCTCCGGCTCCAAGATACAAAATATCCATGTCGTGACTTATAGGGAAAGAGCCTTCCTTTTCTAGAAAGGCGCAGAGTTTGCTCCTATTAGGATCCCAGTATCTATACTCAAAGCCATCTCTTTCTATCAACTTTTCTCCGTAGACATCTTGCCCTGGATTAAGGTTGAGCGTGTAATAGTTGCTCTCTTCTTTGTAGACCCCTTCTTCTACGCACTCCATCATCTCAACTCTTCGATGACGTCCGGTAAAACATCGGTAAATCTTTTTATACCTTCTTCAGGAACTGTGAAAGAAACCCTGATGAAGTCTTCACCCGAACTTTTAGAGACGTAAGTACCGGAACGAACGAATATATCATGTTCGTATAGAAGCTTTTCTTGGAGTTCTTCAGGACTGATACCAGTACCGCCTATATCTATGGCGAACATGTTCGTGTTCGATGGATAAACCGGAAGGAAAACATCTTCGATCTCCTCCACACATTCTTTTATCAACCGTTGATTCTTTCTAGCCTGGTCCAACATTTCGTCCAACCATTCGTCTTTTGTCTCCAAAGCTGTTTTTGCACCGACCTGTGCTAGAACATTTGCGGATAGGACGTTCGTTCTGTATTTATGGATAAGCTCTGACTTCTCCTTTGGCATTATTAGGGAACCAAGCCTCATCCCGGCAAATCCACAGTTCTTAGAGAAACTGTAAACTATGAAAGTCCTTTCAGGGATGAATTCACTGGTGAGAGTATGATCGTAGGCGAAGTCTCGATAAGTGATATCGTCTATGACCCAGAGGTCTTCATCTTCGGCTATATCACATATCGCTTTTATCTCGTCATCATCGTATGATGTACCCAAAGGATTCAAAGGATCGATAAGAAGTATCATCTTGGTATCTTTATCTATGTGTTCCTGGATATCATCTACTGTCATCTTGTAAGGTGGCTCATAAACGTCTATTTCTCTATTCTCGGCACCGCAGAGTTCAACCTGGTGATGGATAGGCATGAAGCTCGGATCTGACGCTATGACGTTATCTCCGCTGTCAAGCATGGCTCTAGTTAGTGTATAAGTGGCTTCTATAGCTCCGTTCGTGATCAAGGCGTCAAAATTTTCAGTAAGGCTAAGATCTTTTAAAAGCGCATCCTTCAAACCTAAAATCCCCTGCTTATAAGGGTAAAGATTGTACTTTCTTTCTTTGACCGCCTCGATTATATTCTCTTCGATCTTCGGAGTTGTCTCAAGCTGATTTGTGTTTTGACTCATCCAGACGATGTCTTTTTCTTTCTCATGGGCATATACGAACGGATCTTTTTTCAAATAACCACCGTGCGATTCATCTACAGAAAAACTATAAATCTTTCGATTATTTCGGTATGTCAGGATCAGAGAGAGTAAACTATTTATTGGGGTTCTCTTCTAAATCATCCCCGCAATCTCTAATTGCTTGCATTTTGCCCCTTGCACGGAACTTCGTTCCTCTGATTCGCAAGATGCTCACTACGTTCACATTTTGCTCCTGTGGTGTAGTCCGGCCAATCATCTCGGCCTTTCGAGGCCGATATAAGGCCAGGGATAGCCGATCACGGGGGTTCGAATCCCCCCGGGAGCACTTTTTTACACTCATCAGGTGAAAAAATTATAATCACCGTACTCTCTTATAACAGATGATGAAGAAATTATGGACGTTTTGCCCAAGATGTAGCTCTGGTTTTTACACCGATGTAGAAGGAGATGAGGAAAAAATCGAGGTAGGCTGTCCGAACTGCGACTTTCAATACAAAGATGACTTGGAAGAAGACCGTGTCAAAGAGGTGAAATATAATTGGGAACTTAGCAGAAGACTGCACACCGGCATGCTGTTTTTAGGTGATGATCCAGGCATTCTCAAAAGTGCATCTTACTCCTTGATCTTGGCTCTATTACTGTTTTTGATAGGGATTTTTTCACTGCTCGTTTTGGATACTTTCACTCAATTACATCTGTCGATCGGTCTTGCGGGCTCTATATTCTCCATATTCATTATTATCGGTGCGATAAACACTTATCAACGCTTGTCCTTCGCGGTTGCATTCTCCGGTTCCTTCTTTGCCATCCTAAATTCCGGCCTGTGGGGTTTTTTGAATTATAGAGAGGATTTCCTACTATTTCCAAGAGAATTTTCTTTGGTTTACGCAGGAATGGCTTTTTTCCTATCCTTCTTTTCTTTGTTCCTGATCTTGAAAAATCGGACTGTTTTTGAAAGAGGTTATTGACTCAATAAAGATACAAAATATATGCAAAATAAGCGATGACCATCACTATGCCTTCTATCCTGGATAATTTCTCTCCAGTATACATAGAAGTTGTGAGAAAAACAGATGCTGCGATCATAACTATAAAACTAGAATATATTTCACCGGAAAAAGTAAGAGGGAGTATCACAGCACTAATTCCTATAACCATCAATATGTTGAAAGTGTTGGATCCTATCACGTTTCCTAGAGCGATATCTGACTCCTCTCTCAATGCGGCTACACTAGTAGTTGAAAGCTCGGGTAGAGAAGTAGCGAATGCTATGATGGTTAGTCCAACAACACCCTCGATGAGTGCGAATCTATTTATATAAAAAACAGCGGAACGTATAACCAACTCAGACCCGATAACGACTGCAGATACACCTACAATCACTTTCAAAATATTCATCAGCCAGTCAAAGCTTTCTCTTCTTTCGACTTTGGCTACTTTTTTATCATCGATATCTTCCCCTCTATTCAAAACTTTCTTACCAAAAAATAAAAGATAAGCTAACAACGCTATCAAAAGCACGAAACCCTGCCATCTCTCGATGCTGTTCTCTACTGAAAACAAAGGAAGCGCGAGTACGAGAAAAAGTGCCATAACGCTTAACATGATAGGTATCTCTTTTTTTATCACGTCTAAATCTATCGAGATCGGTCTGATGATCGAACTCACTCCTAGAACAAGCAAGATGTTAGCGATATTAGAGCCGATCACGTTTCCTACGGCTATCCCACTCCTTCCCTTAAGTACAGCGTTCAAACTCGCCCCTAATTCAGGTAATGAAGTGCCAAATGATACAAGAGTCAGACCTATTATCAGAGCTGGTACACCGAGGTAGGACGCTATAACGGAACCTCCTTCAACCAAAAAATTCGCACCTTTCATAAGAAAGAGTACGCCCAACAAAAGCAATACCGTCCATCCTAACACTTGTAACATGATTAGGCATTTCATCGTGTATCTGCATAAAAAACTTTTAGTACGATATCTTTTCATTTGAGTTGGAATACAAAGATGAAAGTCAGAAAGTTCAACGATAAACTCACTCTTGTGGGCGTCGATTATTTAGCAAGCGAGAATGTTAATGTGGAGCTTCTAGCTTTTGTCGACAATTACGATCCAGAAATTGTTGGACTCGCCCTTTGTGAGAAGAGATTCGAAAGCATGGAGGAGAGAGAAAAATGGCTCAACAAGCCTCTCCTTCCCTCATATAAAGAAGGAAACACGGGTATGTTGCTCTATCAAACTTTCACTGAAGCCATAAGAGAAAACCTCAGAAATTTTAAACATGTGGAACCCGAGACCCATATCGCTAAAATTGTCGAGCTTGCAGATGTTTTTGACGTAGATATAGAATTCATCGACAGAGACGTGACATTGACCTTCCAAAGGGCATATGGAATAATGTCGCCTCTGGAAAAATTGAAGATGGCATGGTATTTCAGGTCAGCGATGCTTTCATTCTCCGACCACACCAAATCAGAATCGGTCGAAGGTATGGACCGTCAGGACGATCTGGTTGAAGGTGTTATCTCAACTCTAGATAGGTTCGCTCCAGGGGTGGCCTCCGCGATAAGAGAAGAAAGGAGAGAATACATGGCCAAAAAACTCTATCACCTGTCAAAAGAAAAAAAGGTTCTGGGTATCGTCCCCGATAGTAAAGTTGATGTCATAATAGACGAACTGACTGAGATAAAAAAAGAGGTAGAAAGAGAGGGTAAAACCAGCGGATACGGACATCTTGAAATGGTGGGTAAGAAGATGTATAAAAAAGCGATCAGGTTCGCGCCTCCGGCCTTCTTCATCAGCCTTGCGGTATATCTTTTCTTGTTCTCGGATGCCCTCAACATATGGCGAGCCTGGCTATATTGGTTCATAGCTGTAGGAGGTATGGCCTCCTTCGGAGCTATGATAGGGCGTGGACATATTCTTTCTATTTTCACTTCTTTTATACTAGCTCCATTCATGTCTCTGACTCTGATAGGTCCAGGATGGATCGCAGGATATGTCGAGGCGAGAGTCAGAAATCCTACCATAAAAGACGTGGATCTGCTTACTTCTTCTAAATCTATAAACGATGTTCTGTCAAATAACCTTATAAGGCCTATAATGGTAGGCATATTCGCAAATGTATTCACTTGGATCGGTCTGTTCTTTGTACTTCCAATACTCATCGCTTTCGCTTGACTTTACGAAAAATATATCAACTAACAGATTTCTAAAGCGCCATAAAGATGGATGTCAAAGATACTATCAAATGGTTCTTAGAGGGAGTCGTGATGGGTCTTGCAAACATAACCCCGGGTGTGTCAGGAGGGACTATGGCGCTTTTGATGGGGATATACCAGCGTTTGATAAAAGCTATAAACACGATACCTTTGAAAAGCCTGATATCATTAATTAAAGGTGATAAAGAAAAATTCCTTAAAAAAGCTAAATCCGTCGATTATGAGTTTTTGTTACCGCTGATAGCAGGTATAGGTTCTGCAACGATATTACTTGCTAGACTGATCGGAACTTTACTTCAAGTCTATCAGGCCATCACCTTCGCATTTTTTTTCGGATTGATACTCGCATCCGCTGGAACAATGTATCATAGGATAAAATATTTTGATATCGCTTCGATAGTTTCGGGAGTTCTCGGATTTCTTTCGGCTTTTTACATCGTTGGCCTTTCACCTTTTGAAGCAAACCACTCTTTACCCATAATATTCCTTTCCGGCCTGTTTTCAATTCCTTCTATGATTTTACCAGGCATCTCCGGTTCTTACATCCTTATCATTTTACAGCAGTACGAGTATTTGATAGAGGCTCTAAACAGATTAGATATGGTGGTTATCTTAGTTTTCATGACAGGGGCAGTGACAGGACTGTTCAGTTTTGCTAAGGTTGTTGAAGCTCTCTTCGAAAAACACAGAAGAGCCACACTAATATTCCTCTTCGGCCTTATCCTAGGGGGTTTAAGAGCTCCTGTGAGTAGAGCTTTCTTAGCTGATCCTTCCTTTATAGAATGGGTATTACCAGCTACTGCAGGCGCGATCTTAGTAAGTGTGTTAGATGGCCTTTATAGATCAAAAGCAAAATAGTTTTTCAAATCCTTTTAAAACCTCTCTTTATCCATCTAGAAAGGGTCCTTCTAAAATAGAATAGATTTTCCGAAAAAGTCCTGCTTCTACCTCCTACATCGGTATTGCCTTTTTTTATCTCTTTTATCGTGTCTTCCCATCCTTCTATATCTTCCAAAACAGTGTAGGCAGTACCGATACTCTCCATACGATGAGAATCACTACCTCCTGTGGTAGGGACTCCAAGCTCTGCAGCCAATTTTCTAGACTGCGTATTATTACTTTTACTACACCTTCCATTCATCCCCTCTATCGCATCCCATTCATTTTCCCGTACTGTTTTTTCACCCAAACCTGACACTATCCTAAAGGGGTGAACTGCAACAGATAAAGCTCCTTGTTCTTTTATCCTAGCAATAGTCTCTTCAACCGGCAGCCCAGCTTCAATCTCTTCTTGAACGCCTAGAGCCATCACATGCCCGCTCATAGTGCTGACCTCCATGGCCGGAACGATTATGATATCGGTTTCAATATCTTTTGATCTAAGATATCCTTCCAAAGTATTGTGGTCTAGAAAAGCTAAACCGTCCAAGCCGATTTTTTCAGCAGTCCTGATTATATCTTTTGGTGATATATCCGAATCGTCGGAATACGAAGAGTGAACATGCAAATCAAACTTCATCGATTTTCGCCTCGACAAAATCGAGTATCTTATGTTTCAATTCTGAGCCACTTTCATCGAGGAGGTTTTCTATCTTTTTTTTGAGTTCTAACTTTTGTTCTTGGTCTGCCACGAACATCCTACTTGCGTGTACCATCGCATCAATAAGAGGGCTTTCACGACCTATGTTATCTCCACTCCCCTTTTCTTCTAAGATCTCAGCTTCTATAAGCTTGATGTTGGCTTCGCCGTATCTATCTTCCTCAGAGATGATCTTGATTTTACCTACCTTGCAGAAGTAAATCTTGGTCGCCTCGTTTGGATAAAGAAATCCGTCTTCCTCAACGAGCCTCTCCTCAGATAACTCAGATTCACCCGGCTCGTCATGACCGGTGAGAGCAGCCTTGAAGAATAGATCGGGTCGATCTACCAGTGAAAAAGTGAACTTTACTTCTTCTTCTAGTTTCCTACCCGTATCGGAAGGCAGATATATCTGACTCCCCAACCTTCCGTCTTCTATTTCGGCTCCTATGGCCGCAGCATTTGGGGTATCTCCGTCAGTGACCAAAATACCTTCGTAATAGGTCATATCAAGCGACTTCCATACCGCCTTTAGATGAGGTCGTATTCGATTTCTTATCCTTTATGTTCACTTTAGGTAAAGGTATCGGAGGAGGTAGGTTGATATTCTTGGCTATACCTACAGCTTCTGGTATACATTTTTTGATTATAGCTGTATGTATCTGCTTTGCCACATCGTTAGGCATCTTTTTTTCTCTCTGCCATTTCTGAGCGAGGTCTGAATGCTCTCCTACGTATTTCATGCTCCCTTCTATCTTTATCTTGCCCATCCCTGAATAGTTCGCTGTAAATCTGAAATCTATATGAGTCGTCTTTGAATCTATGTTTTTCATCTTTGTGACCGAACTGTTGTGGTTTATCTTTATATTGTCCCGTTTCTCTCCTCTTTCTATGTATCGTTCAGCATCTATAGCCTTCAACTCAAAGCTCTTTATTGTCATTGATTTTTCTAATCCCTGATTCTTTAATAATCTTTCCATCCAACTAGATTTCAGATCGTAGGAAAATATTTATAGTCTTGCAGGACTTACTTTTGACTAGAACAATCAGTTTCTATAGTGTGGTCGATATGTCTCCAGCAAGCACAATCGAGAATATATTAGATGATGTAAAACAAGATTCTAGAATAGATGACATCACCTTGGTTTCTAGCAATGGTGTTCATATAGCCGGAAGGGCTCCTGAAGAGGCCCATCAAGAAACCTATGTTGCGATGTCTGCGATCCTTTTAGGAGCGGCTGAGACGGCTACTTCAGAATTGAACGAAGGACTCAAATATGTTTTGGTAGAGTTGGAAGGATCTCGTATTTTGGTCCAGGGAAGTGGCGATTCTGAGATATTGGTTACTAAATTAAAACCCGATGCCGATATCGATGAAGTTTTGAAAAGTACCAAAAAAGCAGTGAAGGATCTTAGAAGGGCTCTGTGAATTCAGAGGGGGTTTTATCTATTAGTAAAGGTTTCATAAACTGTAACGTAATCCCAGTAAAGAATAGGTCGGAAAGATATCATGGTTTTATGGTCGAGAACGGCAGGATAAAGAACATCGACGATTTTGACAAGATCATGAAAGATTCAGACGAAAAGATCGATCTTACAGGATTTTTTGTTTTGCCAGGTTTTATCGATTCCCATACCGATCTTGTTGAGATAGGATTGAATATAGAAAGAGTAGATCTTCTTGAAGCCGAAACTCTTGAAGAGGTTCAATTTTATCTCGAAAAGGAAGTGAATGAGACTCCTGAAGGAGAATGGATAATCGGTTTTAATTTCGACGAATCGTCTTGGAAAACAACAGATTATCCTACAAAGGAGGACCTGAATGAAGTAAGTGAAGAACATCCTTTGATAATAAAAAGGATTTGTGGACATCTAGCCGTAGCGAATTCTAAAGCTCTAGAAAAGATAGATGGATCTCAAGAAGACGTAGATAGAGGAAATGGACTTTTAAGAGAAAAGGCGATATGGAATCTTGACAACATCATGTCATTAACCAGAGAAGAAAAAAAAGAAGCTATCCGAAAAGCTATAAAAAAGATCCAGTCTTACGGTATCACTTCAGTGCACGATGTCGTCAATCGAGACGATTGGGAGGCTTACAAAGAACTAGATGAGGAGGAGCCTTTAGACCTTAGAGTCAACTGTTATCTTCACTATGATGAATCTGAGGATTTAGATCCCACAGAAGTGAGCGAATTTTTATCTCTAAATGGCTTGACTATGTTCGCCGACGGCTCTATAGGAGCTAGAACCGCCGCACTACATGAAGAATACGCTGATGACCCAGGCAATCGAGGAGATCTTTTCCTGAGCAGGGCGGAGATGGAAGAAATAATAGAAGATGCTGAAGAACGTGATTTTCAAGTGATGACACATGCTATAGGAGATAGAGCGATCTCTACAGTCCTCGACGCCTTTGAGAATTCATCTAAAAGGAGCAAGGAATTGAGGCACAGGATAGAGCATGCTGAATTACTGTTGAATGAAAACATTAAAAGGATACGAGATCTAGGTATAGTACTTTCTACGCAACCAAATTACGCCTACAAATGGTCCTCCTCTACAGATATGAACGAAATACGGCTCGGTAAAGAAAGGCTGAAGAAATGCAATCCTTATTGGGATATCCAAAGGGCACTGATCGACATGGCCTTTGGCTCTGACAACATTGTTTTGTCCCCATTGTTCAATATCCATTGCGCTATCAATCATCCTATTTTGAATCAGAGGATATCTACCTACAACGCATTGAATAGCTACATGATAGGTGGAGCAATAGCTTCAAGGAACGAAGATAGATATGGATCATTCCAGGAAGGAAAGTTAGCCGATTTCGTAGTACTTACCGACAATCCCCTAGAAGCAGAAGATATCAGAGATATAGATGTTAAGATGACCGTAGTAGGAGGAAACATAGTCTACGATGATAGAGATGTAGAGTAATCCGATTATATTAAATAATCCTACTCATTTTTAGAAACGGTGTTAAGATGACTAAAGTACCTGATAATCTAAAATATACAGAAGATCATGAATGGATCGAGATCAATGATGGGGAAGCCCGGTATGGAATAACTGATCATGCTCAAGATGAGCTAGGGGATATCGTCTACGTTGAACTCCCAGAACTTGACGAGGAGATCTCAAAAGGAGATATGCTCGGAGTGATCGAATCAGTAAAAACCGTATCTGATCTTTACGCTCCGATATCTGGAAGAATAAAAGATGTGAACGGAGAACTTGAAGGGGCTCCTGAATTGATGAACGAGGATCCTTATGACGAAGGCTGGATCGCTGTTTTCGAAATCGCAGATGAAGAGGAACTAGGAAGTCTTCTCGATCCAGAAGAGTACAAGGATCTTCTAGAATAAAATTCTTTATCTTTTTCCTATTTTTAGAATAGATGAGAAAAAAGAAAGAGTTTTTTTAGCCCTGTTCCAGTATACTAAAGTGTTTATGGGCAGGGAAGTCATCATGGAAACAGAATTTTATTTTCTGGAAGTCCTTCCTGAACTCGATCACGTCCTGTTTAACCTTCTCTGGGTCCTCATCGTCGACTATTATCCTTTTGATGAATTCCGCCACTTCATCCATATGTGACTCTTTCATACCCAATCTGGTCAGCGCCGAACTTCCTAAACGGATACCACTTGGTTCTCTTGCGCTGTCTACCTCATCCCAGGGCATCAGGTTTTTGTTAGCGATGATATTAGCGTCTTCCATCGCCTCTACTAGAGTTTCACCACCGCCTTGCTCCTGAACATCAATAGCTAGCGTATGAGACTTTGTGAAGCCTTTATGCTCACAAAGCACTTTTATACCTCTTTCATGAAGTGCTTGACCGAGTGCCTGTGCGTTCTTAATGATCTGATCTGCGTATTCTTTTCCAAATTCTTGATGTTCAGCTAATGCAACACCGAGTGCCGCCATTGAATGAAGGTGGTGATTCGAAACCACGCCTGGGAACATGCCGTAAAATAGGCTCTCTTCCATCTCCTCGTCTCTTGGATTAGAAAGTATTATGCCTCTCTGAGGGCCAGGTAACGTCTTATGAGTGCTGCCAGTCATCACTTCTACTCCATTATCCATAGGCTGCTGGAATTTGCCTGCAGCTATCAAACCAAGAACATGAGCTGCGTCATACCAAACATAACAGCCGACTTCCTGAAATACGTCCTGTAATTCTTCCAATGGAGGAGGGAACATGAATACAGATCTGCCAAAAAGAGCGATATCAGGCTCTTCTTCTCTGATCAATTCTTTCGTACCCTCTAGTTCGATATTCATCTCTTCTACATCGAAAGGATAAGTTTTTGGTTCCATCCCTCTAAGCCCTACTGAGCCAAATTTAGCACTGCTTATGTGAGCACCGTCAGAGACATCTACAGAGGTGATACTTTTCCCTGGCCCGCCTAAAGCCATCAAAACAGCTTGATTTGCATTAGTTCCAGAGATCGGTCTAACATCTGCATAATCTACTCCGAAAAGATCTTTGGCTAGTTCTTGCACTTTCAGCTCGATATTGTCTACATAGATGTTTCCTTCATAATATCTATCTCCAGGAGCTCCCTCAGCATATTTATCCTGGAGTTCAGACAACATGAGATCTCTCGCCATCGGGCTTATAATATTCTCCGAGGCAATCATCGGTAGTGATTTAGAAAACCACTCTGTATGCTTTTTCGCTTGGTCGTATATATAATCGGCCGCTTCTTTCATAGGAACACCTTCCGGGTGGCAATTAGAAACAACCTATTAAACCATTTCTGTTTGTTGATCAATATCTTATAAGAAGACTAATAAGGGCAAAAACCTTATGTCTCATAATACATTCACTACCAAAGAAAAAAGGGATGGAACCATGGCAAATGTAGAAGATTTTAAAGCAAAAGATATTATGAGTGAAAAACTACCGAACGCTAAACCAAATGATTCAGTTTCTGATGCTATAGGATTGATGAGAAAACATGACCTAGAAGAGATTCCCGTGATCCAAGACGATAAAGTTGTAGGTGTCTTGAGCGATATGATGTTCATAGAAAGGAGAAATCTTTCTTTTTCTACCAAGTTAAAACATGTGATACATCGAGGACCAAATGTAGAGGAAGAGGATTCATTGGTAGAGGTTAGTGAGATGCTGCTTTCCTCTGACTATAGAGGGGTTCCAGTAACTTCAAAATCCGGAGATTACGTTGGGTTTTTGACAAGAAAAAATATAACTGAAGTCATACCAAAATTGGATGAGCTCAAAAAGACTACAGTAAATGATTTTATGACTCCTTCACCAGCGACTATCCGGACCAACGAAAACATAGGAAAGGCAAGAGTCATGATGGAAAGGTATGATGTAAGGGTTCTCCCAGTTGTTGACAAACATGGCACTCTAACTGGAATGATCGGGATCCAGGACATACTAGAAAGTGTTGCTCGACCGGTTGAGCGGCAGGAAAAAGGAGTTAGAACTGGAGAGAGGGATTCTCCCTATAAAGATATTGAAGTCAGAAGTATTATGTCTGAGCCTCCCATAACCATCGATCCTGACTCGAATATCCATGAAGCCGCTCACAAGATGTTGAATCACAATATTTCAACTTTGGTTGCAACCAAAGATAATGAGATAAAAGGTATTCTTACCCAGTATGATCTTATCGAGATGCTCACGAGTTTTAGAGAAGAAGATCAGGTTTATGTGCAGATAAGTGGGCTCGAGGAGAGACCCGAAGTGTATGATCAGATGTACAATCTCATCCAATCTTATCTTGAAAAGATCAACCGAGTACTCAAACCGTTGGTCCTGAACGTGCATGTGGTGACCCATCAAAAGGAGGGGAATCAAAGAAAATACAGCGTGAGGCTGCGTCTCTCTACTGAATATGGGATGCTTTACGCTAAAGAATTCGATTGGAATCTTATGAAAGCCCTTGACATAGCCCTTGATAGTCTCAAGAAAAGGGTTTTCCAAGAGAAGGAGAAAAGAGTCAAAAGAAGAAAGCATCCGAAATACCAGAAGATCATCTCTGAAAGCGAGTGAACAGAGATATATGGGATACGCTGCTCTTTTCTCAGGAGGTAAAGATTCTGCTCTAGCTATTTGGAAGGCGCAATCATTTGGTTTGACCGTAGATTATTTGGTTACAGTCTATCCTGAGAAAAATGACTCATACATGTTCCATAAGCCTAATCTTCACCTAATCCCTAAACTTGCCGAATCATTGGATATAGAACTGATTAAAATTGAAACGAAAGGTGAAAAAGAAAAAGAGGTGGAAGATCTAAAAAAAGGTTTAAGGGGACTGAAAATAGACGGTCTAATCACCGGGGCGGTGGCCTCTAATTACCAGAGGAAAAGAGTGGAAAGTATCTCTAAGGAACTGTCTATAGATGTTCATGCTCCTTTATGGAACATGGACCAGACCGAACTTTTAGAAGATCTGTTAGAAAATGATTTTTACGCTATAATAGTGAGTGTTT
>CAYNOV010000023.1:0-15244 GCA_964398905.1 uncultured Thermoplasmata archaeon | reverse complement strand
ATTGTTCGACGCATCCATCTTCAGTAATGTTTTTTTTTCTATTTAAATATTCAAAGGAGGGGATAAGTGAAAGTGGCATTCCTCTCCTTCCTAAAGGAAGGAGCCTCATGCCTTTTTTAGGTGAAGAAAAACTCTTTAGTAAAAACTACGATAGATATGACAGAAATTGAGGTTTAAAAATGAAAATATTGTTGTTGGGCGCGGGAAATATCGGGAAAGCTATAGCACATGATCTTAGTAAAGACTTTCAAATCACTATCGGCGATATAGATGAGGAATATCTAGAAGATGTGGAAAAATACGGAAACACGAGAAAGGTCAACGCGGCTGATCATACTGAGATACTAGAATCAATCGAAGATCACGATTTAATAATTGATTCTTTACCCGGAAAATTTGGTTTTAGGGTTCTTGAAGCGGCTATAGAAGCTGAAAAAGATGTAGTGAGTGTTTCATTCATGGCTGAAAATCCACTGCAGCTTGATGAGGACGCCAGAGAGGCAGGAGTAACTATCATCCCTGATGCTGGATTTGGGCCTGGTTTACCTAATATTTGCATAGGTCTGATGGATAGCATATTCGATGAATTTGAAAAAGCTACTATCTTTATCGGTGGATTACCTAAAGAGCCGAGACCTCCTCTTTACTATAGAAAGACTTGGTCACTGGAAGGATTGATAGAGGAATATACACGAGAAGCTAGAATTTTAAAGAACAACGAAATAATAAAGGTTGATCCTTTCGAAGAGATAAGAGATATAAAAATAAATGATTTCGAGTTTGAAGGTTTTCTGAGTGATGGTCTTAGAACTTTAACAACAACGATAGATATTCCAGAAATGAAGGAGTGGACTCTGAGATGGGAGGGCCACTTGGAAAAAATGAAGATCTTGAGGGAATTGGGATTTTTTGAGGACGAAAGTGTTGAAACCACTTTGGACGTGATAAGGCCTCATATGTGTTATGATAGCAAAGATTTCTCTATAATGGAGGTCGAAGGCAAAGGTATTGAAGATGGTAGGGAGAAGGAGATAAAATATTATCTTTATGATGAGGAGAAAGAATTCACATCAATGGCTAGGACTACAGGTTTTACCACCGCGGTAATCGTTAGAACTCTGATCGAAGAGGATTTTTCGGAGGGAGTTCTACCACTAGAATGTTTTGATAGTAGGGTTAGTGAAAAAGTATTGTCCGAACTCAAGAAGAGAGATATAATCGTGGAAAAACAAATAATTGAATAAAAAAAGTGGACCAGCGGGGACTCGAACCCCGGGCCTCCACCATGCCAAGGTGGCGATCTTCCAACTGATCTACTGGCCCTGAAGAGCTTTTTGCGATTGCAGGGTCAGTTTATAGTAGTAATCTTTGATTACTACGTATCTACTGGCCCTGAACACGCAGATAAGAGATAGAGATAACTCCCATAAAAAAGTTGCGAAGGCAAACACACTTTTAAGCATTTAAAACACATTAATTCTCAGTCATTCACGTAACTATTTTATACCCGTCTCGATTTACAGGCTAAATGTAAGTTAGAGGTATATATCATGAAGCTCCAAGAATATCAGGCCGCGGAAATTTTTGAGGATTATGGCATCCCAGTTGCTGATAGCTATCTGATCGAAAAGCCGGAAGAGATCAAGGAAGTCGATGGACCTATCGTTTTAAAATCTCAAGTGACGGTAGGTAAAAGGGGTAAAGCAGGGGGAATACTCTTCGCCGAAAATAGAGAAGAAGCGGTGGAAAAAGCCGAAGAACTCTTCGATAAAAAAATAAGAGGGTTAGAGGTCGAGAAGATATTGGTCGCTGAAAAGGCGGAGATAGAGAATGAATATTATGTAGGCATGGTGATGGACAGAGAAAATAAAAGACCGACGCTTATAATGACTTCTGAAGGTGGCATGAACATCGAAGAGGTCGCTGAGGAACATCCTGATAAGATCGCAAAGAAACCTATAGATCCTGTTTTCGGTGTAAGAGGTTACGAAGCACTTCATCTTGCTGATTCCATAGGATTGGAAGGGAATGAACTTTCTGAGATGGCGAAAATAGCGCAGAAATTAGCACAGGCCTTCGGTGATTATGATTCAGAATTAGCAGAGATAAATCCACTTGTTTCGACTCCTGATGGACTTTTAGCAATAGACGCTGTTTTCAATATAGATGATAATGCGCTATATCGACAGGAATTTGAAAAATCTGAGAGCAAGTTGGTAACTGAAAGAGAGAAAAAAGCTCGCGAGTATGATCTCGCCTATGTCGACCTTGAAGGTGATATAGCTATAGTAGGATGTGGAGCTGGTCTTGTCATGGCCACTTTGGATTCAGTAGCGGAGTTCGGTGGAGACCCAGCATGTTTCTTAGATCTTGGAGGTGGAGCCGATGCAGAAGATACGAAGAACGCTCTAGAGATCATCGATATGAAGGAAGGTGTCAGTTCGATCTACCTCAATATATTTGGTGGTATCACCCAGTGTGACAAGATCGCCCAAGGCATAATAGAGTATGAACCGAAAAAACCCACGGTCATAAGGATGATGGGAACTAATGAAGAAAAAGCCAAGAAGATGTTGAAAGAAGCGGGCTATGATGTTGTTGATGGGATGGATGAAGGTGCTGAAAAAGCCGTTGAGATAAGAGAATAGTAATCCGAATTTTCAGGCGTAACTGTTTTAACCTCTTTTCTTTTTCTTTCTATCGATGAAAACTAGAAGCGGTAGGAGTTTCGAACTGGTAGAGATAGGAACCGTGAATAACGATTATGAAGAAGAAATACCTGAAAACTATAAGGAAAACATATCGAGTATAGAGGTCTTTGAGGATTATGAAGATGCTCTTTTAGGTATCGAAGAGAACTCGCATATCGCTATTTTTTGTTGGTTCGATAAGAGCGAGAGAGATATTTATCAGGTTCATCCTCTAGGTGATGATACCAATCCTCTAACAGGCGTTTTTGCTACCCGGGCCCCTGTAAGGCCAAATCCCATTTCACATACAGTCTGCGAATTGGTAAAACGGGAAAATAATCAATTATACGTTAAGGGACTGGATGCTTTGAACGGAACTCCTGTTATTGATATAAAAGTTCACAAAAAATATGAGGTAGAAAATCCAAAATATCCTGAGTGGGCGCCGGAGGAGTGAATATGAGTGGGAAAAAGATAGACGGAAGAAAGATCGCCGAAGAAGGCGAAGCTGTGTTGAAAGAGAAGATAGATGAAATGGATAGGCCGCCGGAACTCCACACGATATTCGCTGGAGAGGATGAAGGCTCAAAAGTTTATCTCGGTGTAAAGAACCGAGGATGTAAAAGGGTCGGTATATATACAGAAACACATCGTTATGGAGAGGATGTGAAGAAAGAGACCTTGGTAGATAAAATAAACGAATTGAATCACGCCGAAAACGTAGACGGAATTTTGATCCAGATGCCTTTACCAAGAGATATCGAAGCTAAAAATCTCATCGAGGAGATAGAACCTGTTAAGGACGTTGAAGGACTACATCCAACGAATCTAGGTAAGTTGATGATAGGTATAGAAGATACCGTTCCCTGTACACCTAAAGGGATACTCACGATGTTAGAATACGAAGATGTGGAATTGAAGGGAAAAGAAGTCTGCGTGGTGAGCCACAGCGATATAGTTGGAAAACCCATGGCGATAACTCTATTGAATAGAGATGCGACGGTTCACGTGGTTCACGAGTTCACTTCTGATATGAAAAAACACACTGAGAAAGCGGAGATCCTGGTAGCTGCGGCTGGAGTTCCACACCTTATCTCCGCAGAAATGATAGCAGAAGATTCCATAATTATAGACGTGGGAATGAACAGGTTGGACAGTGGTGAGTTAGTGGGCGATGTAGAGTATGAATCCTGTAAACAAAAGGCAAAAAAAATAACACCGGTGCCCGGAGGCGTAGGACCTACTACAGTTTTGTCACTTCTGGAGAACACTTATCAGGCCGCTATCAAAAGAAGAGATTAAACCACAAAAGTTATAGCGCCCCTCTTTTTATTTTCAATCCCCGTGCTGGGGTGACAGAGTGGCTAATGTGACCGCCTGCAGAGCGGTTTCCCGTGGGTTCGAATCCCACCCCCAGCTTTTTTTTGGTGGTATTCGTAAGTTGGAATCTTTGATTCCGAATGTTCGAATCCCACCCCCAGCTTATTTTTATTATTCTGAACATAGAAAGTTTGCTCGATCACAAATCAAAAAATAGTTTATTTTATTTTTCTCAGTAGAGTATCGAATTTTTGATAGACCTCCTCTTTGAATCTTAAAAATAAGACCGCTATGGATATCGTTATAAATATGCTAGCGAAAATGTCGATAAATACATGAAGATCGAGATGTATCCTGAGATAAGCCACGAAAATAGCATAGATCAGAAGCGGAAACCTATATCTCCATGATTTAAAAAATAAGATGGGAAGAAAAGCCAATGAAGTATGGCCAGATGGAAAACGAGGTGTCATGACATCAAATGCCGCTTCTTCGGGTCTAGGAATACCTAGACCGTACTTCAGCCCATAGATTATTATCAAAACAAAAGCTAATGAGATTAGATAAGTAACTAATCTTTTTTCATCTTTGAAGTACAAGATGATCGGGACGACCAAGAAAACGATCAAACGAACTATATTTGTTGAGATCAAAAAAATCTCTTCGATCATCTATGAACACCCAATCTATTTTTACTACTAAATAATCTATCATTAGTTAAATCACCTCGGTCCTTTTTGAAATCTAGGGAAACTGTTTATATATCAGGACCGAAACTTAAATATATGAGAATTGAAGAAGATTTCGATTTGAAAGAATACGTCTCTAACTGTCTTTCAGAAAGAGCTTATCTCTCTTCAGGGGAAGATAAGAGATTTGCTTTATTAAAGGGTGGAATGTTAGATAATCAGATAAAAAAATCGTATAGAAATTAAATTTGGTGAGTGTGATGAAGAGCAAGGTTATATTAGACGAAGATGACTTTAACCTTGAAAAATTGAAGAGCAAACTGGTAAAAGACGATACCAGCGCCGTCATGACTTTTAGTGACATAGTGAAAAAAGAAAGAGAAGGAGTCGATGTAGAACATCTAGAAGTGAGAATATACGAAGGCATGACGAAGAACGAAATGAAAAGAGTGAAAGACGAGACCCTTAATGAATTCGACATAAATGGTATAGTTTTAGTTCAGAGAATAGGGATATTAGAGGCTGGAGAGAACATCATGGGCGTATTGATAGGCGCTCCTGGAAAAGAGGAGGCTATTGAGGCCTGTGTGAGTTGTCTTGATAGATTCGAATCTTATGTGCCGCTCTGGAAGAAAGAAAAGACAGTGGATGGGAAGGAACATTGGGTGGAAGAAGCCGATGAACTTCACAGCCTTTACAATCGGATGGTCAAGTGGATCTAATTTTTTAATACACTTCTTTCGAATTTAACTCCAGCTTAACGTAAAGTATTAGTAATCAACCGATTTTAAAACCGATTACAATGAATCAAGATTTGGATGATTGTCCTTATTGCCAAAAGCGGGTGAGGGACTTATCTCACCATCTAGAACTAAAACATGAGGATTTGACCTTTCGTCGATTTATGTTTGAATCTAAAAATATAATCATGATGAGTATTCTCCTTTTACTTTCACTTTTCACCTTGATCTTAAGGTTTCCAATAACGATTTTTGATTTCCATATATCTCGTTTTTTTATGGGGTTAGGTATTATAGTAGGTGGCATTCCATTGGCTAGGGCGTCCTTGAACGAACTTGCAAAAAGAGGCGCTTTTGATGTGGACGGATTGGTCGTCGTTGCCTCAATAGGAGCGGTCTTAATCGGCTATTGGGGTGAAGCGGCTGTTTTGATATTCCTTTTTTCAGTGGCAGAAAGGCTTGAAGATTATTCTATATTTCGTAGCAGACGGAGCTTAAAAGAACTGTTGGAACTTTCACCGACTAAAGCTAGAGTTTTGAGAGAAGGGAAAACCAAAATGATGGCTCCAGAGAAGGTATTTACTGAAGAAACGATCGTTGTAAAACCAGGTGAAAGGATACCTTTAGACGGCAACATAAAGAAAGGGACTTCTTCTATAGATGAGTCAGCTATAACAGGAGAATCCGTTCCTAAAGAGAAAAGGCCAGGTAATGAGGTCTTTGCTGGAACACTAAACATCGATGGTTTATTGAGGATAAAAGTTACAAAGGAAAGTGGTGATACAACCCTCTCCAAGATCGTAAAGTTGGTAGACGAAGCCGAAGAGAAGAAAACTGATACTGAAAAATTTGTCAATCGTTTTTCTAAATATTACACACCAACTATTTTATCACTAGCTTTAGGCGTCTCGGTCATACCTTGGCTGTTTTTTGACCAGGCATTAACATTTTGGTTGTACAGAGGATTAATACTCCTAGTTCTTTCATGTCCTTGTGCCTTCGTAGTCTCCACTCCAGTTACCATGGTGTCTTCTATGACGAAATCAGCACGAAAGGGGGTGTTGATAAAAGGAAGCGTTTATCTAGAAAAGATAAAGGAGATAAACACAGTTGTTTTCGACAAGACCGGGACTCTGACGACCGGTGACTTCTCTGTCACCGAAATCATCCCATTAGATGATATTGATTCCGAAGAGATCGCTCTTATATCTGGTAGTCTTGAATCAAGTTCAGAACATCCTTTAGCTCGGCCGATCATAGAGTACGCAAAAAATTTGAATCGCGATAAAAAATACGAAGTTGATGGATTTAGATCCTTAACTGGAATAGGAATTGAAGGGACGATAAATACCAAAAAATACAGGATAGGAAATCCTGATCTTTTTGATATTGATGAGGAAGTCGAACGAAAGATCTCAAGTATGACCTCACAGGGAAAAACAGTTATCGTTCTAGGTATAGGGGAAAAACCGTTAGGCCTTATAGGACTTGAAGATACACTCAGGGAAGGAGCTAAAGAGGTAATAACAAAGCTAAAAGAATACGGTATTGAAACTATCATGTTGACTGGAGATAATGAGAGGACCGCAAAAGCTGTTGCCGAAGAGTTAGGGATAGATAGGATAATAGCAAATGTTCTTCCGGATCAAAAACTCGACGAGATAAAAGACCTGCAGGAAGATGGTTTAGTAACGATGATCGGAGACGGAGTGAACGATGCCCCTGCTCTCGTCCAGAGCGATGTGGGTATAGCCATGGGTGCAGCTGGATCAGATACAGCTATGGAATCAGCAGACATGGCTCTCATGGAAGACGATCTTTTTAAGCTACTCTATTTGTTCGAGGTAAGTGAAAAGACGATGAGAGTAGTGAAAGAGAATATCTTTGCGTCGATAGGTGTAAAGTTTGGACTTGCCATTTTTACTTTTTTCGGCTTCGTAACTCTTTGGATGGCCGTCGGGATCGGTGATGTAGGAATGGCTTTATTGGTAACACTAAACGCACTATTATTGGAGAAAAGATAAAATACCTTGACATCTTTATCAGACCATAATGTGGCACCTTTATATTCTAAGATTGTCGGATGATTCTCTCTATACTGGCATAACTAAAGATGTAGAAAGAAGGATAGAGGAGCATGAAAAGGGCAACGGTAGTAAATACGTTAGGAGTAGACTGCCCTGTGAACTCGTTCATGTCGAAGAGATAGGTAACCGGAGTGAAGCTTTGAAAAGAGAGGCCGAAATAAAGAAGTGGGATAAAGAAAAGAAAGAGAAACTGGTCTCGTGACTCAACCTAAGAAATTTTTGACCAAGACAACAGGTGTTCCAGCATCCGCCGATCCACTGACGAGGTCAGCTAAGCTGCCTAAAAGATCTTCCATCCTTCGGGGCGTAGTCCCTTCTTTTTCCATCGAATTCTCTGATTTATTTTCTTTTTTCTTCTTTTCAAGGATTTTTTCGATCTCTTCTGGACTTTTGTTTTCTTCATGATATAACCGGTCGGCGAGATATTTATATTTGACACCTCGTCTAAAACGATTCAATCCAAGAGTTGCGGCTACGGCGGGTTTTGGATCAGCTAATTCATAAATACCACTAGTAGGATCTTTATATGCTCCGTCACCATATATTATCACTTCTATGTGGATATCTAATTCGCCTTTAACTCGTTGTTGAAGAGAATTTACTATCTCATCCCCATTTTTTGGAGCAAGCTTCAATCTATCCCCGCTGGACATGTTACTTCCTAATAAACCCCAATCGGAACAGACATCTCCTTCTGTACAAACATCATCGAGATTGATGCAGTTATCCATATGCTCTTTGATAGATTTCTTTGTTTCCTCCCTAGTGTGTATATCAGCCGCTATTACTCCGTCAGGATCGTGTTTTAATATGTGTTTCTCATCATTACACAGTATTATTTCAGAATCAGCTCCAGTTTTCTCTATGATGTCTTTATAGTATTTGATGTAATTCACTTCCGTGATAGGATGTATACAGTGTTCATGATCGATGTCTTTTTCTGTAATAACATCTTTATTAAGTTTTTCTACGTAACTCGGAGATATCACTTGATTTCCAACTTCATCTGAAGGGTAAGGAAATTGGACTATGACTTTTCCCTTTGGGACAGCTCTAGCTATAGCTTCTAATATCATAGAGAATCTGTTTCTGCTAGTTATCGGGAACACTACCCCTATAGTATCGTTTTTTTCAAGGTCAAGAACTTTGCTGATAACATCAGAAACTTCTTGCACTTCGATGTAATTTTCCTGTGCTCGGGCAACAACCGACTCCGTGATACAGATAATGTCACCGTCATCTAAAAGATCATCATCATCTGCCTTTTCGACGGACTTGAATACTTCATCGACGATATCCACACCGGGCGTGATCACACCCATCTTCAATCCCATCGCCATGGGTCCGATATATTCAGGTAATTTCGACATATCTATCTCCTCGTATCAACAGATAGGACCAATTTAGCCAGCCTATCCATGCTGCCAAATTTTACAGAATATAAAAGCATTTTGTTCGAAACTCAAAAACAACTGAATTTCAGCCGAAACAGTTAATACTAACACCTTCGTTGTGGCCACTGCAGTATAAAAAGAGGTTACAAACATGGACGACGAAAATACCATATTTGTTGGAAGTAAGGAAACGATGAGCTATGTGATGGCATTGATGACACAGTTCAGCAGTGGAAGTGAAGAGGCAGTCATCAAAGCCCGTGGAAGAGCCATAAGTAAAGCGGTAGATATCGCTGAAATTGCCAAGAACCGTTTCTTGGACGACGCTGAGATCACGGACATAATCACTGAGACTGAAAAACTAGAGAATGAGGAAGGCAATGGAACTACAAATGTCTCCTCTATAGAGATAACTTTGAGGAAGAATTGATCGAGGGATATATGAGTCCTCTAAATAGAGGATCATATGACGGGCTTGAAACGTTAATTGTGAGACGGGTCAGTTTATGGTTTAAAACTCTCTAAGCTCACATATACAGCTCACATATACTTGTCAATAAAAAATTTTCTATTCTATTTTTTCTATAGATGATAAAAGCTCATGGGCCTTTTTCTGTATACTTAGATTTGAGCTCTCTGTCAATTCTTGGAAAAGTTCGAGCGACTCTTCATTGTAGATACCTTGTTCAGCTAAGATCGAATAGGCTAACAAAGCTCTCTCTTTCAGGGGTCCGTTTTTGGACCTAAGGATCTCATTCATTGGGTCGATAGCTTCTTCTTTAGTGTGTCCCTTTTCTGCCAAATGCTTCAAAACCGAGACCACAGACATTTTCAAAAAATCATTAGTATCCTGTAGTTCCTCCAATATTGGATCTATGATAGAATCATCGTAAGCACCTTCTATGATAAGAAAATCCAGCGCTTGTATAGCACTTTCTTTTATTTCGTCAGAATCTTTGTTTAATAATTCCACAAGCGGCCCGATCGATTTGGAAGTGTAGATACCTCTCGCTGAAAGTTCTTTTATCGAGCGTGCGCAAGCCATTATAGTATTTTCGTCCTCACTCTCAAGGACTTCGTTGAGAGAAAGCAGTATATCTTTTTCTTTAACCCTGCTCTTTGCTAGAGAGGCAAGGGTTCTAATAGATTCTACTCTTAATTGATCGTCATTTGATTTCAAGAGTTCTTTTAAAGGTCTCACGGAATCTTTGGTCCCGACGCCTAATTCGGAGAATTCTCTAATGTTCTGAACTGCGAACAATTGTCTCTCCTTATCCCTCTCCTGCAGCATATCATTCAAAACTTTGACGCTTTTACTGTTTTGGACGCCTTTATTTAGGGCCCTCTTTAATGCTGAGGCGGCCGTTTCTCTTGTTTCCCGGTCAACTTCTTTCAATAGATCATTGAGTTCATCGATCAAAGGCGAAATATCGATATCTTTTTTTGCTAACTTTTCTATTATCATAGCTGTGTTGGTGATAACTCCATTAGAAGAGTCGTTTAACAGGTCTTTCAATAGTTTGACTATTTTTTCGTCTTCTTCGATCTTGTTTTCTTCGGCCATCGCCCTTAGTGTGTGGATACCAGCAATTTTTACATCATCGTCACCATCTTCTAAAACAACATAGAGCCCCTCTAAACTAGATTTTTTGCAGATACCTTTATTAGCCAACACTTCAAGAGTTCTGACCGCATTCCATTTGACGTATTTGTCGTTATCTTGCAAATTATCATTCAATTTATCGATCGAATCGGTAGTGAAGATATCTTTCTCTGCGAGACCTCTTATTGCTTTAGCTGCATTTCCACGAACTTGTTCGTCTTCATCGACTAGTAATTCATTTAACGGTTCTAATGAAGATCGATCGAAGACGTTATTTTGAGCTAGTTTGTAGATCATTTCGGCAGCATGATTCTTTATATCACTAGATTCATCTTGGAGTGTGTTTTTTAGAGGCTCTAAAGATGAAGCATCGTAAACGCCTTCATCAATCAAATCCTTCAAGGCTTTGATTGACTTTTCTCGTATTTTGGTATTTGGATCGGACAATCTTTGATTTAAGCCTTTGATGTCCTTTTGTTCTTTTAATTCCTCTATGGAGGGGATGCGAACCACCTAACATTTCAACATAGATATGTTATTATAAAATATTTTTGAGAGTTTTTTTGTGATGAGGGGCGATATACATAATTCTTTACAAAAGTCATTTTTTCCCGAAAGACTTATATCAGTTTTCTCCAATCTTTTAAATAATCATGAGTCCCGCTTTATTTGTGATAATAATCGTTATCGTTTTTTCGGTAATCACTTTATCTGCCTATTTTTACCTCGAAAAAACGAAAGAAAAAAGATTGAGAAAGATAAGGAAAGAAAGCAGACTATCTCCTGAAGACAGAGCGTATAATAAAGTCAAACGTGCAGAAGGAGTCACTAGGATGATGAAACGGAAAGGAAAAGAGGTAGATAAAGCAAAAGAAATGGTCGATAAAGCTGAAGATGCACTTCATAAGGGAAAAGTCAATCAGGCAGAAAAGTTGGCTAGCAAAGTAGATAATAACATCACAGGAGTAAATAATGGTGGGGAAAAACAAGATAATAGTGAAATGAAGAAAGCATATACAGTAGATGAATTGGAAGAAGTCGAATTCAAAGACAGTAAAAAAGGAGATAAGAAAAGAAGAGAATTAGAGAGGCAGAAGAAAAAATTAGAGAGTCTTCCTGATAATTATCTAGAATCAAAGTTTGAATTGAAGGTTGCTAAAGAACTCATCGAAAAAGAAGATCAGGATGAAAAAGCTAAAAAATACTTTGCTAAAGCTGAAGATTGTTTCGAAAACGAGGATTATACTGAGTCTTTGAGATATTCTATAAAATGTAAAAAACAGATTGAAGGTGAAGAAGGAGCTGGACTGATCGCTGGTCAAAATATAGATAAAAAAGAGAGTCCTCCAGAAGAGGTCAAAGAAAAATACCCTGACCTGATTGGAGAACAGGAAGAAAAGCCTCGATCATCTGATGAGGGTTTAGATGAATCAGTTTCTACTAAAGATGTTTCTGCCGGGAATAATAAACTCATAAAACGATGTCCTGACTGCGATTTTGAGGGCGGCGAAGACGATCTATATTGCCCTAAATGTGGAGTGGAACTCATCACTGAACTAAATTGCCCAGAATGTGGTGAAGAGGTAGAAGAAGAAGATGAATTCTGCAGGAAATGCGGCTCTCCACTAGACGAATCCCAATTCGTCTGCCCCGATTGTGGAAGAGAGGTGGATCCAGAAGATGAATTCTGTCCCGGTTGTGGCATAGAATTTGAATGAATCCTATCCTTTTTGATATATACCTTCATCAACCAGATATTCTGCTATCTCATTGATCTGTTCGGGTGAGATATTACCTACTCTCTTTTTTGCATATGGAACTTCTTTTATTTCTACATCTAACCCGAGCTCTAGAGCATTTTTTATCTGTTTTCTTCTGTAATTGAAGAGTTCTTTGACCACTTTTGAAAAAAATTCTTTATCTGTTAAGTCAAAATCAGGTTCTGAGAGAGTCAATTCGATTACTGTAGCGTCAACTTTAGGTGGAGGATAAAAACATTCTTTTGGTATGTCAAAGAGTTTTTTGACTTCAGCTGAAACTGATATCATGACAGATAATCTAGAGTAATTTTCTTCCCCCGGTGCAGCTATCATGCGATCAGCGAATTCCTTTTGATAAGTAAGCACAGCTAGATCAAAATCGTAATCTAAAAGTTTGAAGGTGATGGGAGAAGAGATGCTGAATGGAAGATTAGAGACAACTTTATCAAACTCTGGTAGATCGATATCAAGCACATCTCCTTCAATCACCTCAGTCTTGTATTGGGAGTATCTTCCATCTAGATAACCAGCTAAGGCTTTATCTTTTTCCACCAATATCGTCTTCCCCGCCCGTTCCACTATGATATCGGTAAGGACACCTAAGCCTGGACCTATTTCGATCACAGTATCAGAGCTGGTCAAACCAGCATGATCCACAATTTTTTCGGCAATATTAGGATCATCAAGAAAATTTTGACCTAGACTTTGAGTTGGTCTAATGTCCAATTTTCTGAGTCTATTTTTCACACTCTCTCCCATGAATGATAGCCTCTCATACTTCGTTAGTAGGGATACCTCTAATCAAAACCCCATTTATGGATATAAGACTAAGATAATCCAAAAGGGATTAGATTCTCATCAATCTATCGTTATATTTTCCATCACCACGACGTCCTTTACGGCTTTCATACCTTCGTAAGGTAAGACAAGACGATCCTCCGCGTCAGTTTCAAAAAGTTCTGCTTCTATCTCCTCAGCCGGAGTGACCAATACATGCTGTATATTGCCTGTATTAGTATCTATCACGAAGTTGTCTATCTTACCTAATATCTGTCCGTCGTTTGTCATTACGGTTTTGCCTCGCAATTCGGTCACAAACATCCTCATATCATTATACCTCCTTTATCGATACTTTTTATTCTGCTTATCATCGGTATATATCTAAACCATTAAAATCTTTCTTCTTATTAACGCTTTTTTCCATCTCTTCTTCCCATTTTTCGTACATCTCTATCACTTCTTCATCGATAGATGGTTCCATCTCTTCAAGAGCTAGGTTGAAATGTTTCATCTTGACTTTGTCTGCCCCTTCTTTTATGGCTTTCAGACCCGCTTCACGGCAGAGAGCTTCGATATCAGCACCGACGAATGATTCAGTAGAGTCTAAAAGGATATCAAAGTCAACGTCATCCCAGATAGGCATCTTTTTAGTATGCACCTCAAATACTTTTTTCCTAGCTTGTCTGTCAGGTATCGGGACTGATAATCTGTGGTCGAACCTACCGGCTCTTAGAAGTGCTTGGTCTATCCTATCAGGTCTGTTAGTTGCTCCTAATACAACTATGTCGGTAGTTCTCTCGATACCGTCTAGACTGGTCAGAAGTTGGTTGACAACTCTCTCAGAAGTCCCGTCTATTCCTCTTTCACCTCTTTTAGGAGCGATGGCATCAAGTTCGTCTAGAAAAACTATTGAAGGTGCGGTCTGTCTAGCCTTTTTGAAGACCTCTCTGATGGCTTTTTCGCTTTCACCGACCCATTTTGAAAGGACTTCCGGTCCTTTCACCGAGATAAAATTTGCATTACTTTCGTTAGCTATCGCCTTTGCTAGAAGAGTCTTTCCTGTTCCTGGCGGACCATATAAAAGAATACCTTTCGGTGGCTCTATCCCCATCTCGATGAAAGATTCGGGATCCGATATAGGTCTCTCTACAGAATCCTTTAATTTTTCCTTTATATTTTCTAGACCACCTACATCCTCCCAAGATACTTGAGGTATTTCCACCATGATCTCTCTCAAACTGCTAGGCTCAATATCTCTAAGAGCTTGGAAGAAATCTTTTTCATTGACTTCCATCTTTTCGAGCACTTCACTGGGGATCGGTTCGCCCATCTCGATCTCTGGAAGATAACGTCTTAAAGCACGCATCGCCGCTTCCTTCGCCAGTGATTCTAGATCCGCTCCGGCAAAGCCATGCGTAAATTCAGAGAGTTTTGATAACTCTACATCGTTTGAAACAGGCATCCCTCGTGTGTGGATCTGGAGAATCTCTTTTCTACCTCTTCTGTCAGGCAGACCTATCTCTATCTCTCTATCGAACCTTCCGGGTCTTCTCAGCGCGGGATCGATAGCATCTACTCTGTTCGTAGCGGCTATAACGATGGTCTCTCCTCTTTGAGTGAGTCCATCTAGAAGGGTCAATAGTTGAGCGACGACCCTCCTTTCTACCTCACCTTTGACATCATCTCTTTTAGGTGCGATAGAATCTAATTCGTCTATAAATATTATAGAGGGTGATTGATCTTTTGCTTCTTCGAATTTATCTCTCAATTTCTCTTCACTTTGACCATAATACTTTGACATGATCTCCGGTCCTTGGACAGATAGGAAGTTCGCCCCCGCTTCGTTAGCTACAGCTTTAGCTATCCATGTTTTTCCGGTCCCGGGAGGACCGTGAAGTAGAACACCCTTTGGAGGATCTATGCTCAGTCTTTCGAAAAGCTTAGGATGTTTCAGTGGAAGTTCTATCATCTCTCGGACTCTTTTCAATTCTTCGTTCAACCCTCCAACATCCTCGTAAGTCACCCTGGTTGTTGACATCACTTCACTTTCGTCAACTGGCTCTTCTTTCACAATTACTTCCGTTTCCTCTGATATGAGTACTGGATTGACTGGATTTGTGGAAATAACCATGAAAGGAACGCTGCCTCCCATGAGCGCTATACCAGGAACCACTATGGCGT
>CAYNOV010000022.1:13024-15530 GCA_964398905.1 uncultured Thermoplasmata archaeon | reverse complement strand
TCATCCACATCCGCAGAACTTGCTTCGAGGATAAAAGGATGTAATCCTGCACAACTTTACGAGGAATTACATTCCTCGAATCACAGGAAAGAGTTGTTCTTTCCTGTAAGATGTCAAAGACATAAAAAAATCACAAAAAGTTACGTCTTTGACTATAAAACTATGATATGATTTTTTCAACTTTGTGGGTTTTTAACAAAATATCGGATTTAGTTGATATTATCTTCGCTATATACTCTGCTTCATTGAGAAAACTTTTATATCCCTACACTCATTACCTAATGTAATTAAGTACTCTTAAAAATATAAAAAGTGATATTCATGTCTTCAAAGGATGGGTCTAAAGAAGAAGCAGGTGACTGGTTCGATGAGCTAGATGAAGAGTTAGACGAAAAGACCTCTGAAGTATTTAGGGATCTGGGTGAAAAAGATGCCAGGATGGCAGAACTCAACCAACAGTTCATCAAAGACTTTTGGCGAATATGGATAAAATTCGAAAATAAGTTAAATGTTCATTTCAGTATCCGCCCGGATTACAGTTCTTTTGCACACTTTGATGAATTTCCAGAGGAATGGGAATTCAGAAATGATTTTGATTTTTCCAGTGTCAATAAGATAGAATTGATGGACAAAACCCAGGAAAACGATAGGACAGGAGATAAATTGATGCTCGAATATTACAAAGAAGACGATACGTTGAAAGTTGGATTGTTCTTCGAGTTCAGTGAAGGTGAAAGATACTACAAATACAGTGGATGGAAGAGGATCTATGTTAGGTACTCTCTATTCGATGCCGAGTTCCCTGTCGAGGAAGATGAGATGGACGCGTTCCATGACACTTTGAAAGAAGTTGTCAAAAATTGGTACACCTCTCATCTTGAGCGGGATAGAGACGTCATAATAGATCACATAAAATCCGAATACGAAAAAGTAGAAGAGTATCCTGAGTGAACAGATCTAGACACATCAAAACCTTTTTGTTTTTTGATATATTTTTTGATTTAGACTTGAATCTGAATATTTCGGAAAACCACTTTCACTGACCCCTCCCGCAAATGATTAAATAAAAGGCCGGCTTCGGTTAAACCGGTCCAACAAAAAGAAGACGGACCAAAGATGTGATAAAATGCAAGAAAATGAAAACCTCGCGCCCCATGTAGAAGACATAAACCGGGCGTTAAACGGAAAGTTGAGCGAAGAACAGATCGAAGAGGAACTCCGTACTTACACGGAAAGATACGGAGTGCCCTTGGGAAGCGCTAAAAGATCCATCGTCAAAAAATACGATGGCGATCCTCAAGAGCTGTACGTAAGTACAGAAAAGAAGATTGAGGATATAAAGGGTGATGAACAAGGATTGAACCTCAAGTGCAGAGTCGTTTCTATAGATGATAAAGAGATAGAAGTTGATAACGAACCCAAGCGCATATGGTACGGTATTCTAGGTGATGACACGGGGACTATACCTTACACTTTATGGGAAGCTAAGTCAATTGATCTTGAAAAAGGAGATACTATCAAACTAGAGAACGCCTATGTGAACATGTGGAATGATAAGCCACAGGTGAATATAGGATCCAAAGCTTCTGTCAAAAAGATAGATAACGAGGAAGTCCCTCAATTCGAGAGACGACCTCAAAAACTCGATCTCAAGGATATCAGGGAGGATATGAGAAATCTAGAAGTCAAAGCTAGGATATTGTCTATTGAGGAGAAAACAGTAAACACAGATGATGGAGAGAAAACCCTTTACTCAGGAGTTATGGCTGATGAAACTGGAAAAGCTCAGTTCAGCGCATGGCATAACTTTTGTATAGACGAGGATGAAGTTGTTAGGATAAAAGGAGGATATGTAAGATCCTGGAGAGGCATACCTCAGTACAGCTTCGATGAGAACGCAGATGTCGAGAAATTGGATGATGATGAACTTCCTGAGGCTCAAGACCTTCAAGAATCATCAACTTATACTATATCTGACCTCGCTAAAAGAGGCGGAGCCGTCGATGCGATTGTGGAGGCGGTCATGATAGATATAAAGAGCGGTAGCGGCCTTATCTTCAGATGTCCTGAATGTAATAGAGTCATACAGAAAGGAGCTTGTAGGGTTCACGGAAAAGTCGATGGAAAAGCCGATCTACGAGTTAAAGGCATATTGGATGACGGCACTGGCGCTTTGACGGTAGTGGTCAATAGAGAACTTACAGAGGACATACTCGGTTACGATATCGATAAAGCTATGGAGATCGCAAAAGATGAAATGAACCAGGACGTAATAAGAGACGAGATAGAAGAGAAACTGATAGCCCAGCCTTTGATGGTCAGAGGTAATGTTACCAGCGATGATTACGGATTGATGTTGATAGCTGATGAAGTCGACAGTAAAACGATAGATGTCGAAAAAGAAGCTAGAGAGATGTTGGATGAGGTGAGAGTATGAATCTCACACTCCCAACATCCCTACCTTTTTATTATAAACAAAAGGAGGTTTTAAGATGAGCAGGATTGA
>CAYNOV010000022.1:0-12924 GCA_964398905.1 uncultured Thermoplasmata archaeon | reverse complement strand
ACATCCCTACCTTTTTATTATAAACAAAAGGAGGTTTTAAGATGAGCAGGATTGATATCCCTTCATCCTCGTTACCACTACGGATGAGCAGGATTAATATCCTTCCACCGTTAAAACTACAGGAGGTTTTAAGATGAGCATGATAAATAGAGAAGTGGCCTGGAGGGTATTTGCAAGCGAATTCAACGAGTCAAATCTTGAGATAGAAGGTTCTGAAGAGAGAGCTCCTAGTTATCTTGTGACACCTCTAGGAGCAAAAATCAATCGTATATACGCAGTCGGTGTTCTGACAGAAAAAGAAAATATCGGAGATCCTGAAGAACCGATGTGGAGAGCTAGAGTCACAGATCAAACCGGGACCTTTTTCGTGTCCGCGGGTCAATATCAGCCAGAAGTCACTTCTACTTTGACTAACATGGAACCACCGATATTTGTGGCTGTGGTAGGTAAAGCCTCTACTTATGAACCAGATGAAGACACCTTTTTGACATCGATAAGAGCTGAGATAATCAAAGAGGTAACTGAGGATCAAAGGAATAACTGGATAATCGAAGCCGCACGTTCACTCAAAAATAGGTTGGAAGTCGCCATCGAAGCTTCAAAGATGGATGAGATATCTGTTGAAGAATTGGTCGAACTAGGATTCGACGAGAGACTGGCTGAAGGTTACAAACTCGCCTCTGAACATTATGACAGCGTGGATTTCAATCGATATGAAAGGATGCTTGAAGATTCTTTAAGGCATGTTTTGCCTGAATACGAAACGAAGACTATCCAGGATATTGATCAGGAAACTGAAGAAGAAAGAGATGAAGACCTCGAAGATTTCATTTTAGAATTCATAGGAGATATAGAAGAAAGTGAAAATCTAGACAATGGTGTGGATTACGAAAGAGTCAAAGAAAAAGTTATGGAAGAAAAAGAGATATCTCAAGACGACTTTGAAGAAGCGGTCAACAATCTAAGAACAGATGGAAAATTATACGAGCCAGTTTTGGGCAATCTTAAGAGGATAGACTGATCAATCTTCTTCCTCTTCTTTTTGCTCTTCTATCGCTTCTTCCATCTCTATATCACCTTCGACCACTTTTTTAGCTAGTTTTTTAGAAATAGTTATCTCTCCACTCCTTATCCGGCTCCTTCTTTGAATCTCTCTCATCTCTCCTTCAGTAGCTTCAACATCATAAGTTCCTTCGGCTAATTCACCTACGCTCAAAGCTATTTTTTTCGCTGCTTCGATGTCTGGTTTTTCAGTGAGTTTAGTCGTATCTTCCTCATTAACGATCTCGATTCTGATCGCTAAACCCTTTAACGAATTTATCGTCCGATTTCTATTGGTTTTATCTCCGTGTCCTATCCTTACGGTCATCCTATGAAAGCTGTAATCTTCGATGAATCCCTCTACGATATTTTTAACTTCTTCAGGGGAATCAGCATGCATCGTCTCCAAGATCTTTCCATCTCCCACAAGTGCTATACCTGGATTAGATCCCGGATCGATACCCACAACTATCTTTTGATAGGTCGATTTACCCTTCAATGTGGATAAAGCTCTACGGACACCTTTCCTGATATCATCTTCCACGCTTATTATATTATCAAAATCGATGGCATCGGATTCCTGTTCGGTCGTTATAACAAGATCTACGGTAGGAGGTATAGGATCTGTGGGTGATAAACTAACGAAAGCTATGTCTCTTTGCTTCAGTTCTCTGACTATTTCATAGTAAAATTCGAAATTATCCGTGGCAACAGCTAATATCTTCACATGATATTGAACAATTTTGAGAGATATAATCTTTTTGAAAGAAGAAAAAAGAGAGAAAAATGTTTTAGCTCAGATCAACATCTGGAGCTTTTTTGATGTCTCCTGAAGCCATCATATTTTTGGTTTTTCTCTTACTCGATTTGATAGTTTCTTCTGCTCTTTCTCTAAGTTCTTCTTCGGAGAGTTCTCTTCTAGCCAGTCCCTGCTCGATGGCTTTCAAACCGACCCTTACCGCCTGTCTTATATAAACTTCAGTATTTTCCATCGTTGGTACGAGCCTTTCTTCATCCAGTCCTCCTTCTTCGGCTACTTCTGCTATGGCATAAGCGGCTTCGATATGCATCTCGTCACTTATCGTGGTGGCTCGTACGTCCAAAGTTCCTCTGAATATTCCTGGGAAACCGATGGAGTTATTCACCTGATTCGGGAAGTCAGAACGTCCAGTTCCAACTATTCTTACACCCGCATCTTTTGCATCCCATGGATATATCTCTGGTATTGGGTTCGCTTCAGCGAACAGAATGCCGTCTTCGTTCATCTCTTCCAGCCATTCCTTTTTGATAGTATCCGGACCTGGCGCCGAAGCAGCGACAACGACGTCTTTTCCTTCGATCAATTCAGGGATTCCACCTTCTTTTTCTTCTTTGTTCGTCTTCTGAGCGAATTTCCATTTTTCAGGTGTCTTCTCCTCGTCCAGGTCTTCTCTTCCTGGATGGAGTAGCCCGGTGGAATCACACAGGTATAAGTTCTCTTCCGGTACACCGGCTTTAAGTAGAGTTCTAGCGAGACATAGATTGGCTGCACCAGCGCCTACCAATCCAACTTTTACCTCATCCAATTCTTTTTCAACAACTTTTAATCCGTTGATTATTCCTGCGAGTGTTATCGCGGCAGTACCTTGCTGATCGTCATGCCATACAGGGATGTCAACCTCTTCTCTTAATCTATCTAAGACCTCGAAACACTTAGGCGTAGCTATATCTTCAAGATTTATACCGCCAAAAGAAGGCGCGATCCATTTTACGGCTTGAACTATGTCGTCAGCGTCGTAAGCATTCAAACATATCGGGAAAGCGTCGACCCCTCCTAGATATTTGAAGAGTAGGCCTTTTCCTTCCATAACTGGCATGCCTGCTTCAGGACCTATATCTCCTAACCCTAGTACTCTGCTTCCGTCACTTACTACAGCGACGTTATTCCATTTATTGGTGTGTTCGTAAACCATCTCAGGATTCTCTGCGATATCTTCACAAGGTTTTGCGACACCGGGAGTATACCACACACCGAAATCATCTAAGCTCTCTATCTGTACTTTCGGTGAAACTTCTATCTTACCTTTATAAAAAGGATGCCACTTCATAGCTTTTTTAGCGGGCTCTTTAGATTTCTCCAAGAGTTCTTCTTTCGTCAATTCTTTTTTACCCATAATATCTTTCCTCGCATAGAAATGAATTAGACTATAAATAAATAATGGAGAGGATATCAACTTCTTAAAGACAGTGTTTCAACGCCAAGTGACTTCTACTTCATCGGTTCTAAATTTTTGTTTTATGTTACTTTCCTCTACACTGATCGATATACCAGCATCATACATGACATAGCCGGTCCACGCTATCATGGCGGCGTTGTCCACACAATATTGTGCTTCTGGAACGTAATATTCTGCACCCCGTTCTTCGGTCATCGTTTCGATCATCGATTGGAGTCTTTTGTTTTGGACCACCCCTCCTCCGAGCAGTACCTCGTCTTTTCTTATGTGGGCTAGTGCCCTTTCCGTAACTTCGGTTAGCATAGCGAAGGTTGTTTCCTGGAGAGAGAAACATAAGTCTTCTATGGGTGCATCTTCATTCAAAGCGGCTGTCATTATTCCGGAGAATTCTACGTCCATACCCTTGACGCTGTAAGGCAGATCTATCAGTTTATCTCCCTCTTTTGCCCTTTCCTCGATAACGGGTCCAGCGGGAAAACTCATACCTCTCTCTCTACCGAATTTATCCAGCATATTCCCCAGACCTATATCTAAAGTTTCACCGAAGACTCTGTATCTGCCTTTTCTGAACGCGATGACCTGAGTATTTCCACCTGAAACGTATAGAAGGATCGGATTTTCTGCACCGGTCATCAACCTACCTATCTCGAGATGAGCGATACAGTGGTTTACGCCAACTAGAGGCACATCCAAGGAAAGAGAAAGACTTCTCGCAGCGGTAGCTGTAGTCCTCAAACATGGTCCTAAACCCGGTCCTTGAGAGAAAGTTACTACATCGATGTCATTTTTCTCTATTCCAGCTACATCTATGCTCTCTTTGATTATACCTAAGATGTTAGATGAATGGTGATTAGCTGCTTCTCTAGGATGGATACCCTCTTTACCCTGGTAAGTTTTAGAGATATTAGATAGGACGTCGCCTGCATCTGTAACTACACTGCTCCCGATTGTATGGGCTGTGCCTTCGAGCCCTAAAATGTACATAATAAAGAAAAAAGGGATTTTATTCGGGTTTACCTATCCTGTAAACACCGGTACCGCAGTCAGGACATTCGCCTTTTATAGCGGGTTTTCCGTTCTTCATCTCGGTCTCTTCTGGATTTTTGACTTCGACCTTTTCGCCACATTTGACGCAATAAGCTTTGACCATTTTTTTCACTCAGATGAGGGATTGTAAAAAGACTATTAAAGCTTTACTTATGGATGTTAAGACCAGGTGACCGATGTAAGCCCCTTTCTGTTTGGTTATAAGCCGACATTCACCTGCGCGTCCTACCCGCCGATCCCGAAAAGGTCATCTCGGCATCTTTGGACTTGCTCCAGTGGGGTATAGTGGCCGTTTCATCGCTCCCCTCGACTCTCAGCTCTCCGGGTTATCTCGTCTGCCTTGCGGCAGATTTCGCATGGATCACAGCTCCTCGAGGGACGTGTCGTTTCTGCGCCCAGAACCGTAGTTCTCACCACACCAGCTTGCGCTGATCCACTTTTCCTGTGGAGAGGGGACTTTCCTCAGTGTCGAACACCGTCGGTCGGCCACGGTCTCCTGGTCGAAAATAGATTGTTTTGAATCGTTATTTAATCCTTTCGTATCAAAGAATGGAAGTTATAAGGTTCGATCTTCACCTAATATCAATCGGACTAGAAGAATAGATAAACCAAACTCCAGTATTGCTATCGTATGTCACTTTTCCCTCGATAACAGCAGGTCTTCCTATAGGGTTTTCCATATCGATTTCTTCTTCGACCAGAGAATTGATGCGATAATTTTCGTCTTCAAAATCTGCTATAGTCAAATACAATCCCTGATCTTTTCTCTCGATATCTATTATATCTCCCTGGATCTTCACTTCCATCCCTTCATACCAATTTGGGTTTTCCAGGATATCCGATATTGGAGTAAAATCAGAATAGGCTCCTTCTTCAATATCGATCCTACCCTGGTCGTCGATATTTAATTGGATATTCCCTTCGTATTCTTCTAATTTTCCCTCGACACTGACCCTTGCTCCAGGGATCAATTCCTCTTTTCCATCTAGATCTTCGATGACGTCTCTATCGGTTGCTACCGTCAGACTTTCCTCGAAATCTCTTTCTCTCAATTCAAAAAGTACGGTAAAGCGAAACCAGGATGTATCGGATATAATCCCTTCAGTCGATATTCTTGTCCCCAGTAGTTCTTCATCTATCTCAGCTATATTTTTGTTTCTAGAAGATGTTTGTGCCGTTAACCCATATAATACGGAGATACCTATTATAGAAAATATGACTGCAAAAGTCAAAATTTTCTTTTTATCCAATTCCATAGGATCATCTCTCTAGGATCGATTCAAGCTTTTCTTCTAATTTTTCAGCAGTGATATCTGATAGCGAAACTTTAGTGGTTCTACCGTCACTTTCGGAGACTGTTTTAGTGCCCAACAAACCTTCATCAGATAATGATTGGAGATATTTCCAAAATTGTGTATGTCCTAATTTTTTCATTTCATATTCTTCGCACAGTATGCTGTAAAGTTCTTCGATCTCACCAGTTATAGTGTATGTTTGCTCCCTTAGCTTTCTAGCCGCTGCGAGTAATATCAATCTTTCCTGTTCGTTAAGAGCCTTCAATTTAGTTTCCGTGAAATAAGGATCGATCTCACCTTTGGCTGATCTGATGTCCTCTGTAGTGATCTCATCTCTACCGTCCATCTCAGCGATCAAAGCCGATTTCTCTAAGAGTTCGATGCCAAAGCGAGCGTCTCCATTCCCGTCACCTCCTTTCCCGGCGATATCGGATATCAGTTGTATCTTATCATCATCGAGAGCTCCAGGATAAAAGGCCATTTCGACCCTGTCTCTAAGTATGGGAAATAGGTCTTCTGAAGTGTACTTTGGAAATCTTACCCGATTGCTCCTTTTGAATGAACTTCTAGCGCTCTCCTCTAACAGATTGAAGACATTCTTTTGAGAGATCAAGATGAGAGAAAGATTACCTTCTGGAGAGAGTTCTTCTTCATCGAATCTTGAAAGCAGATAGATGAGATCAGACCCGTCTTTTTTTATTAGAGAGTCTACCTCATCTAGAACTACAAAAAGATGTAGATTTCTTTGTTCAACCTGATCTTTAACGATCTTTATCATCTCTTCTACCGAAAATCCTCTATCAGGAAAGCCCTTATCGAATTTGTGTACGATCTTCCACATAGCTGAACTATTTGTTTTTCTCTTTCTGCAGTTCACGAAAACATGATCTAGGTTTTGATCTTTTTTACTAGACCAGTTTTCAAAATCCATACAGAACCTTTTGGCTGTCACGGTCTTTCCAGTACCCACGGAGCCGTAAAGAAAGACGTTCTGGGAAACGTTAGATGAAACTATGCCTCGAAAAAGCCCGAAGAGCTTTTTCATCTCCTCTTCACGACTAGGAAGATCATCAGGCACGAAGTCGAAGGAAAGCTTTTCTTGATCCTTGATGATTTTACCTGTTGAGTTCTCAAAGTCCATCTTAACTCTCACTCAACTCAATCTTAAAACAACCTAATATAAAACGATGACGCAAGAAAGGATCAAAGGATAACTAGTTAGTATCAATCTTTATTTTTGTCGTGGGCTTTATTCAGTCTTCTTCTGACACCGTCTATCCTTTCCTCTTCCACGATGACGACTAGATCTCCCCTTTTAGACAGACGTAGGATATTTTTAGCCATTACCTTCTCTCTATAATCCTCCAATTTTTGAAACCCTTTTAGTTTGTTGATAAAAGCATCCCACTTTTTTACGAAATCAACAGGGTTGTCCGCGTCTATCTCTTTTCCAAACAATCCTTTTTCCCTTATGGATTGTCTTATCCACTGAAAACCAGTGACGTAGTCACAATAAGCCATTGTATAGTGTTCTTCGTCCATATCTATAGCCACTGTTTCGATATCATGCTCAGAACAATATTTGATGAACGCCGTAAACGACGGAGGGGGCATGATCACTTCTCCAAATTTGCTAAGTTTTTGTGCATATGCCTTTTCTGGTCTTGATGGTTCTACTTCGATATCCAAGTCTTCATTGTTCATGAATTCCTTCAGACCTTTAATTTCTTCATCGGATATCGGCAATGCTCCTACTTCGAACTCAACACCTTCCAATATACCTTCTAATCTCTCAGCTTCGCTCACCAAGCCTTTGACTATGCCGAAAAGGTATATCTTTGAACCTTTGAATTCGAATTCATATTCACTAAAAGAAGACATCTTCAACCCTTACCTTTCCTTTCAGTTACGAGTTCAGAGACTTCAGATTTATCTTCGATATTGATCAGTTCTTTTTCTTCTATGAGAGGTATCCCTTCGATGTTCATCCTCCTTGTTTTCTTGTGAAGGAAGATCACTGGGTCCTTCTCAGTGACATCTGATAGATTAGAAACGATCTTTGCCTTTTTCTTAAGGTTTTTATCCTCTTGAGCTCCAACTCCGCTTAGAAATACTCTCTCCTCGTCTTCGGTAACAGCCTCGAATGGGCATTCACAGGTGGGAAGGATCCTATATCCCATAGAGAGTAGAGATTCGAATATGACTTTTTTGAATCCTGAATATTGGTCTAAAGACAGATCGAAATCTTCTTCGCAAGTATCCCTTTCGAATGGATTTATTGGCATGATAAGATCTTCACCTAGGAACTCTTGCAGCTTTAACGCGACATCGAGGTCAGCTCCCATACCCTCTTCATATTTTTGTATCGATTTACGTGAGACCCCGGCTATATCCGCCAATTTACTTAGGGGTATTTTTTCTTCCTTTCTAGCTTTTCTTAACAGTTCTGAATTCATCTTGACATAAAGGCCACCAGGAGCTGAAAAAACAAATGGTGGTACCCCCTCGATTATCATATCTTTGAAAGTTTCGGGACTGATCAATGGTATGCCTTTACGAGAATAGACGACACCCTGTCTCAATTTTCTTTGTCCTCCAACGTAAGCTATGAATAAAGGCGAGGCATCGATAGCTTCCTTCAAGATCTTCAATTGCTGAGCATCTTTAACTCTAGAGCTATCCGCATTAACCAGTACATTTATAACGAACAGTAAATCATCTTTTCTTGCGATGATATCGAAAGGCATACTTTCTTGATATTCTCTCTTTGAAAGATAGAATCCTGATTTAGAAAGTACCTCCCTTACTTCCTCGATTAGTTGGAGTCTATTCATCTGTATTTAAAAGTACTCAGAGGTTCTATATAAAAATAACGTATTTTTCCCTTGCTCAATTTTATAGCTAGAAATGATAAACTATTTCATTCATGAAAATGCAGCTCCCAATACACGGTAGAGGTGAGCCATCCTTGCTTCTCAGCGAATCGTTCATCAAATCTATTCAAACTTTTACCTATATCATATGGTAATATCTGGTATATCCCATAAGGGATGATGAATTTCTCGTGATAGTTCGCTTTTCTCACAACAGAGATATCATCAAATTTTTTCTTGAGCAAAGAATTAGAATATAGACTACTATCTTGGGGGAGCATCCATTGGTATGTCAAACGGAGGCTAAATGGATGTAAAGTCTCGAAAACGAATTTTTCCTTAGTGACTCTTCCGACCTCAGTTATGAAATCTTCGATATCTTCAGTTTCTAGTAGATGAAAAAACCTCATACTTGTAGTTACATCGAAACTTTTGTCTTTGAACGGAAGATCCAAGGCATCTCCCTGAACGCATTCTACTTTATTGTGCATCAACATCTCTTTACTAGCGTCTAATCCTATGACCCTTGCACCTTCGTTGGAAAGGAGTTCGGCAAATCTTCCGGTGCCGGAAGCGATATCCAATATCTTTTTATCCTTTGGCTCTACCAGTGATAAAAGCATCTCTTTTTCCCGGAAATCTAGAACTTTGCCACCGCCGGTAAATCTGCTGTCGTCATAACTATCTGCGATGTCCTCCTCTCTGTACCATTCTTGACCTTTTTTAAACATCTTTTTCCTCTGGATGATAATTTTTTGTATACTGACAGTTCAGTTAAATATGTGGTTCTTTTTAAAGGTTGTTGGAAAGATGGGAAAAACTATATTACCCCAACTTTTAATAGTAGGTCGAGAAAGGTGGGGCTCTTGGGCAGTAAAAAGCATACAAAGGAAAAGATATATGCCGACCTGGCACAAAAGATAGATGAGAGCACCTTCGAAAGTACCTTTTTCAACAAGGAAGATAACAACAGTTACGGCCATTTCAGTAGTGTTATAAAAGAAATAAAAGACGGTGAAGGTGGTACTAGCCATCTTGTAAAGATAAGACCTCCTTTGTTCTATCTCAATGGTATCTTGAGCAACCTTTCTAGATTATTGTCTAGTACTGGTTCTAGAAAGATACTCGATAACGAAAGATGGCGACTTCGTGAAAAAGAGTATCTAAAGACGATAAATCCTAATTTTGAGATAGACGATACAGTTCATGAAAACGCCATCTTGATGGAAAAGATCGATGGAGATGTTGTTTATGACCTACTCTCTTCCGATGAGATAAGTAATGAAAATAAGTTGGATATAATAAAGATGATCTCTAAAGGATTGAATGATATACATCAGAGAGATCTATATCACGGCGAACCTAACACTCAGAACTGTTTGATATCTGAAGATGGTGAGATATACTGGATCGACTTCGAGATAGAATATCATGAAGAACTATCCCTACTAGAAAAGAAAATGAAGGACTTAGAACAGATGGCTCTTTCAATGATGGGCGCCTTCGAAGAGGAGAGCGATATAGGTCTTGATGACCAAGAGTTTATGGATTTCATCCTTGAATCTTATGGGGATGAGGAAGTAATCTCATACTTTTTGAATAATGCTCACGTTCCATTACTAGGCCCCTATCGAATTTACCAATTATCTTTCACCTCTGCTTATAGATTCTATCAAGTTCAAGTCAATGTATTGAAATATCTGAATGCGTGGGAGTCTGAAATTTGAATTTGGGTTGTAACGATAATAATATATTGACTAAAGATCCATTGACAAGGTTTTACATATCGATAATGCCTGCTATTTTGGCGATCGTATTTATTTATTCTTTAGGCCCTGATATTTATATTCCTGCATTCAGAGTTTTCATGGCTTTTTATTTTGCGTTGGGTGTTGGTTGGATAATCTCTCCCGCCATAGCTTTGGCTTCTGGCATACACCCTATCAATGTTGTAATACTATTGGTATTCATCTCTTCACAGAGTTCTTTGATCGTCAGTGCTAATTATCCTATCCTTGAAAAGATACCATATCTTGGCTCTTATATGAATCGCCTTAGAAATAAAGCTCTAGAGATAATCGAAAAAAGAGAGATGGTAGAAAAAGTAGGATACCTGAGTATATTTTGGCTGATGTTCTTACCGGTCTATGGTTCTGGTCCCAATGTAATGACACTCGTTGGGAGGTTATTGGGACTCGGATGGAAGAGGGTATGGCTCGTGATAACTCTTTCCGCTACTGTTAGATTTTCCATCGTAACTACGTTGATTTATCTGGGATACATCTCATTATGATCTGAAAACTAACAAAACATTTAAATACCATGAACGAACAAGTATTTATAGAAGTACAAGATGGAGATCTAGGATAGGTGGGAGCTTACTGTAAAGTAGGAACCCTGATTTTTGGGATTGTTTACTCAGTCCCCCTTATCCTCTCAACATTAAAAATATTTGAGGTGTAATGTATGTCAGCTGAAGCGAGAACGAAAGGAAAAGATAAACCTGTAATAGAAAGGGTCACTGAGTGTCCAGAATGTGGGAGTTCTCAGTTAGCTCAAGATTACGATAGAGGTGAATTGATATGCGAAAAATGTGGTTTGGTGATCGATGATCAATATATAGATCAAGGTCCAGAATGGCGAGCCTTCGATATGCAACAGGAGCAAAGCCGGGCTAGAGCTGGCCCTGCAATGACCGAGATGATGCACGATAGAGGTTTATCTACCAAGATCGATGAAAGTAATAGAGATTCTCAAGGTAGAAGCCTCTCTAGTAGCAAAAAAGCTCAGATGTATCGTCTCAGAAAATGGCAGCGCAGAAGTCGAGTCTCTGGTGCTAGAGAGAGCACGTTGGTCTCTGCTCTAAGCGAAATAAAACGTTTGGCTTCGGCTATTGGCCTTCCCAAACATGTTAAGGAGCGATCAGCTTCAATCTATAGAAAAGCTGTAGAGAAGAACCTGATCCGAGGAAGGAGCGTTAAAATTGTAGCTACGGCTGTTCTTTATACTGCATGCAGAGAACTCGGTATCCCAAGAACTCTTGATGAATTCGCAGAGGTCACGAAATTTGATAGAAAAGAGATCGGAAGAACCTACAGGTTCCTTAAATGGGAATTGAACATGAAGCTCGAACCTACGAAGCCGCAGAACTACCTTCAGAAATTCTGTAACGAACTCAAACTAGGTGGTGAGGTAAAGAGGTTGGCCGAAGAGATCCTCAACAAAGCCGAAGAGGAAGAGCTTCTTTCCGGTAAAGGCCCGACAGGTTTAGCCGCCGCCGCGATATATATCGCGGGGATAAAAACCGGAGATAGAAGAACTCAGATAGAAATAGCTGACGTTGCAGATGTTACTGAAGTGACTGTTAGGAATAGATACAAAGAACTAGCGGAGAAACTAGACATCACCGTAGAAGTCTAAAATAGCTAGATCCTTGATTCATCTTGAATATCCCAATCATTTATAAGTATATAGTACATCATTGGTACAGGAGATAATATGGAATACGGGATTGAAAATCAAGTTCTTGTGGCTAAATTAGATGACGGGGAAGATTTTTTTGAATCTATAGAGAAAATAATGTCGGAGATCGACCAGAAATGTGGTGTTTTAGTTACAGGGATAGGTATGTTGAGAAATTTCAAGTTAGGTTATTATAACATGGAGAGTGGAGAATACGATTTCAAGGAATACGAAAAACCTATGGAGTTAGTTTCGGTCAATGGAAGTATACTCGCAGACGGTAGTATGCATATGCATGCTGAATTAGCCGATGAAGACCATAGTGTGATAGGAGGCCATCTAAAGGAAGCTGAAATATGCAATGTTAACGAGATAACTATGCTGGTGTTCGATGAGCTAAAGATGGCAAAAAAATATTATGAAGAATTGGATACTGAACTCCTCTCTGTAAGGTGATAAAGATCGGTTTCGAACAGATAGACCATACCGCTGATGTGGGTATACATTCTTTTGGAGACGATATAGAAGAAGCTTTTGAAGACGCCGCTAAAGGCATGTTCAGTATAATGACCGACATTTCTGACGTCGAGAACAAAGTTGAAAGAAATGTTAAGATCGAAGCCGATAATCTCGAGAGTTTGCTGGTTAATTTTCTTTCAGAACTGATATATCTTCACGAAATCCATGAAGAATTTTACGCGGGATTTGACGTTGAAATAAAAGAAAATGAAATTATAATATTGATCGCGAAGATCAAAGGCGAAAAGATAGATTTAGAAAAACATGAGATCGAAGGCGAGGTAAAGGCAGTTTCATACCATGAACTTACCATAGATCCTGAAGGTGAAATTAGATTGATACTTGATATTTGAATTTATCATTACTTTCACTGACCCCTTTGAGGAAATTTAATAAAGGTCCTCGCAGTGAGAGATATGGTAAAATGAGCGAAGAAAAAATAAAAAAGTTGCCAGGAGTAGGACCCGCAAC
>CAYNOV010000021.1:0-15688 GCA_964398905.1 uncultured Thermoplasmata archaeon | reverse complement strand
ATTATACAGGGAAGAGCCTTTCTGGAAGAGGATAAGCTCATCGCGTACCCTATGCCTCCAACTTCGGTCTCTCCTCTTTGATTCTTTTTTCTACTTGAACATCTCTAGCATATCATCGTGTATCTCCTTATTAGAGAAAAGTATATCCTTTTCGCTGATGTCATAAGTTTTACCATAGATATTAGATACTTGGCCTCCACTTTCTTCCACCAATAAACTGCCCGCTGCAGTATCCCATGATTTAAGACCTACTCCCCAGAATCCATCTATTAAACCGAGAGCTAAAAATGAAAAATCAACTGAGACCGAGCCAGTTCTCCTTATTCCTTCCACTTTTGGTGCTATCTCGTTAAAATATTCAAGATTTTCAGCACGACCTTTTTTTTCGTAAGGAAAACTCGTCGAAACGATGGCTTTATCGATGTTTTCCACTTCTGAAACAAAAATTTTCTTTTCTTCCAAATATGCCCCTTCATTTTTTTCGGCGTAGAATAACGAGTCTACCACAGAATTGTAGATCACACCAATTTTTATTTCCTCACCGATCCTCAAAGCCAGAGAAACACCGTAGATCGGTAGGCCGTGGGCATAATTGGTGCTCCCACTGATAGGATCAAGATACCAAACATGATCGCTTCCAGTTATTTCCAAATCGGTCTCTTCCGTAACGATATCGTGTTCAGGATATTTAGTTTGGATCGCGTCAACGATCTGATTTTCCACTTTTTTGTCCATTTCCGTATAAAGATCGAACTTCGATTTGTATTCGACCTTTGATCTCTCATCTATATTCTCTTTTAAGGACTTGACGACAGATCTTACCGCTCCCATTGCAAACTTGAGATGTTCACTATCGGTCATCCATCCAGCCTCATCAGAGATATGCTAGCAAAAATTGTTTGATATCTTCCGCTTCAGCATCAAAGCCGCCTCCCTGGGCAAATTCTTCAGTGCCACCTCCACCACCACCGAATTCCTGGCTGATAGCTTGTATGATATCGTTTGCGCTGACATCTTTAACATCATCTCCAACGCCCACTATCGCGCTGATAGAATCTCTCTCGTTGATTATGATCATGACTTCGTCTTCTCCAACTTCGTCTTTTGCCTTGTGTGAGAGCATCTCAGTATCTTCAGTGGAAATCGTCTGCATCAATAAATCAAAACCTTTTTTATCATAACTCTCAAAACTTTCTAACTCACTCTCGATCTTCTCAGATTCGAGTTCTTCAATCTTTTCTTCTAGATCGTCTATCCTATCTTTGAGTTGCCTCCCTACCTTAGGAAGTTCTCTTTGATTCGTTTCCAATTCCTCAACAGCTCTAAGAACAGATCTCTTTTCCCTGTACTCTCTTTTAAGAGCCTCTTCACCGAAAGAGAATACTATACGGGTGACGCCTTCCTGAAGTTTCTTTTTTCCCTCTACACGTATCCTTCCAACTTCCAGAGTATTGTCAAGATGAGTTCCACTACAGACACCTCTATCCCAGTCTTCGACCTCGATTATCCTTACTTGCTCTCCTTCAGGTATCTTTTTCGCGAAAGCTATCTCGTCAGAAGATTCGATCTCTTCTCTATCGAGTATCTTCCAACTTACTGGTCTAGATTCTAAAATAACTTTGTTGCAGAGTTCCTCCAGTTTCAAAAGTTTCTTGTTATCGATATGGGTATCCGTCTCAAAATCTATCCTGGCCTTTACCTCACCTATATCAAATCCAGCGTAACTCACTTTCCCCATAACTTCTCTCCCAGCACCGTACACCACGTGAGCTCCAGTATGTCCGCGCATGCACTTGTATCTGAACTGCTCATCGATCTTCCCTTCTACCTTCTCACCGACTTCTAGATCGTGTTTTCCTAGATAATGAACTATCTTTCCGTTCTCTTTCTGTACGTCTTTGACTTCATGACCACCTAACGTTCCCTTATCTGGAGGCTGTCCACCTTCCTCAGGATGAAAATAAGTTTTTTTCAGGATGACTTTTCCATTGTCAATACTTTTCACTTCACTCTCAAAATCCATCTTTCGGGGTTCTTCCCAAAACGGAGGATGATATGTCATAAAATAAAAAAGGATTTTGTAGTAAAAACGTTTTTGCCTTTTCATTCCCAGAAGAACTTTCCGTTCTCCATTATCACTTCATCATCCACTTTGAGGACTCCTTCGCTCATGTCCTTTATCATATCTACATGGATAGCGCTCTGATTCTGTTCTCTGTCTTCTCCAACACATTCGTTATATGCTCTACCTAAAGCTAGATGGATCGTGTCTCCCATCTTTTCATCGAACAGCATGTTCTTAGTGAACACGTCTATACCACGGTTCGTACCGATCCCTAACTCGCCCAATCTCTTTGCGCCTTCATCGGTATCCAATGTATCTTTCAGGGCTTCTTCGTTTTGCTCTGCGGAATAGTCAACTACTTCCCCGTCCTCGAATTTTAATTTCACACCGTTGATCTCCTTTCCTCTATGGATCAAAGGTTTATCGAACAATATCTCACCATTAACACTTTCGACGACAGGAGCTGTAAATACCTCACCACTTGGCATGTTGTGGTCTCCGTCAGAATTTATAGCCTTCATACCATCGATACTCATCGTGAGTTCTGTTTCTGGACCTTCAATATATACCTCGCTACCTTCGTCTAACTTTTCCTTGAGCTTTTCCTGCATATCGTGAACTTCCTGCCAATCTCTCAGTACAGCATCATAGACGAAGTCTTTGTATTCCTCCAAAGACATACCGGCTATCTGCGCCTGTGCGTTTGTCGGATGTTGGGTACCGCACCATCTTTTTGACATCTGCTCTTCTCGTATCGGTTCTCTAGCTCTAGAGTATTCGGATAATGTTTTGCCGGGTACGTCACTCATAGCTTTCAGATTTGGATCGGAGCTTATCCCGATTATAACGTCGGCCTTCTCCATCATGGCTAAAACGTGTTCAGGTGTTTCGAACTCCCCTTCAAAATTTTTCAGATAAGCTCTTGAAGCCTCGCTCGAAGAATACAAAGTTATCGGCTTTGCGCCCTTTTTAGCTATTTTTTCTTGTAAGGCGATAACCAGTTCTTTGGCCTCTTCACCGGCACTGATCACCACATTGTCTCCTTCCTCGATTTCGGTGCTCCACTCTACCAATATTTCCGCATGTTCTTTTATCCTTTCATCCATGAATTTCACCTTGGTTTGCATCTATCTGCAAAGGTCAAATGTTAAGGATTATAAAATACTTTGTAATAATATGGGGTTCAAGTTCTGATGATAGCGGATCGGATCTTCTAAACCACTCCAACAAAAATTGTTTTTAGGTCCTTCTACTTATACTTTTCAGATAAGATGGTCAGGGAAATACCAGAGAATATAGAAGAAGGAGACATTATAAAGATAACGAAAGAAGAAAATGCATATGAAGGTAGATTGATGCCTCATCATCGTTTCAGCGGAGAAAATGTAGTTACTCTCAAACTTGATAACGGATACAACATAGGCATAGAGATTGAAGATGAAACAAAGATCGAGTTGTTGGAAAAAGAAAAAGACAGACCTGAAAGATCGGAAAAAACGATCTCAAAAGACGAGGATAAAACTGACATCTCGATTTTGGGGACGGGAGGCACTATAGCGAGTTACGTAGAGTATAAAACTGGGGCGGTACATCCAGCGGAAAACGCTGAAGAAGTGCTTTTTTCCAATCCAGAGATCGCTGAAAGATGCAACCCAGAAGTAGAGATAGTTTTCAGTAAGCTGAGTGAAGATCTGAGACCGGAAGATTGGGTTACTATAGCGGATAAAGTCATAGATAAGCTAGAAAACGGTGCTGAAGGTGTTGTTATTTCCCACGGAACGGACACCATGGGTTATACGGCTGCTGCACTTTCTTTCTTGCTTCAGGGACTCTCTTCTCCAGTTGTACTGGTCGGCTCACAACGTTCAAGCGATAGACCATCCAGCGATGCACATCTCAATCTTCTAGGTGCCATAGAAGTCGCGAAAAGTAAGAAAGCAGGCGTTTTTGTCGTTATGCACGACACGATATCCGACGAAACATGTTCCATCCACAGAGGGACAAAGGTCAGAAAGATGCACACCAGTAGAAGGGATGCTTTCGAATCTGTGAACGATGACCCTGTAGGAAAAGTGGATCCAGAGAAAGGCATCGTTAAATTTGAAGAAGAATTCGAGCCCTCGGAAAAACAACTAGTTCGTAAGGGAGATATCGTTGACGAAGTATCGCTGATCTACGCGAACCCAGGAATGAAAAAAGAAGATATCATACAAGCGGGCGAAAAAGATGGTATCGTGATAGCAGGAACGGGATTGGGACATCTAAGGACCGATCTCATACCAGAAATAAAAAAGTTGATAGATGACGGAAAACCCGTAGTTATAACGAGTCAGTGTCTTTTTGGTACGGTCAATCTGAACGTTTATTCCGCGGGGAGAGAACTCTTCGAAAGCGGTGTGATTCCAGGAAAGGATATGCTGCCCGAGACCGCGATGGTAAAATTGATGTGGGCATTGAGTCTTGAAGAAGATATCGAGAAGATCATGAATGAGAATATAGCTGGAGAGATCACTGAAAGGAGGACCAGGTGATAATATGGAAAGAGATTATGAGGAACTGGGTCTGAAGGTGGGTTTAGAGATTCACCAGCAGTTGGATACTGATAAATTGTTCTGTGATTGTCCCTCTGAATTGGTAGAAGATGAGGGACGAGAAGTGAAGAGAGACCTGCGGCCTACCGAAAGTGAGTTGGGAGAAGTTGACGAAGCAGCTTTGATGGAAGCTCAAAAAGGACTCAAGTTCATATATCAGGCCCCTAAAAGATCCAGCTGTCTCGTAGAACTCGACGAAGAACCGCCTGAAGGACCGGATGAAGAGGCCCTTGATCTTGCACTGACCATGGCTCTTTACGCCGATGCCGATATCGTTGACGAAGTCGATTTCATGAGGAAGATAGTTATAGACGGGTCAAACACGACTGGATTTCAAAGGACCGCTCTCATCGCCATAGACGGTTATCTCGAGATAGATGGTAAAAAGATCGGGATACCTACGATGTGTTTGGAGGAAGACGCGGCACGAAGTATAGAGGAAAGGGACGATGAAAAGGTCTATAGACTGGACAGACTCGGTATCCCTCTTGTCGAGATTGCTACGGATCCAGACATGAACAGTCCGGAGGAGGCTAAAGAAGTCGCTCAACGCATAGGAGGTCTCTTCAGAGGTACGAAAAAAGTGAAGAGAGGTATCGGAAGTATAAGAGAGGACCTGAACGTCTCTATAAGTGAAGGTGCAAGGGTCGAGATGAAAGGTGTTCAGGAGCTAGATATGATACCAGAGTATGTAGAAAAAGAAGTCGAAAGGCAGGAAAAACTTTTAGATATAAAAGAGACATTGGTCTCTAGAGGAGCTGAGGTTGATGATCAAACATACGATGTTACAGAGATATTCCAAGATTGTGAAAGTGGTATAATCCAAAGCAATCTCAAAGCGGGGAAGGGAGTCTATTCTGTGGTCTTAAAAGGATTTAAAGACCAACTCAGAGGTGAAGAAGGTGAACCTCTTTTAGGTCCAGAACTAGCAGAATATGCCAAAAAGACCGGCGTAGCAGGGATATTCCACAGCGACGAACTTCCTAAGTATGGTATAGAAGAAAAAGAAGTTGAAAAGGTGAACAAGCAATTAGGGTTGGAAGAAAAGGATGCATTCGCTCTAGTCACCGCTGATGAAGATAAGGCTGAAGAAGCCTTAGAGAAGGTCAAAGTACGTGCAAAGATCGCTCTAGATGGTGTTCCTGAAGAGACCAGGCAAGCACAGCAGGATGGAACGACGGTGTTCATGAGACCACTCGCTGGAGAGGCAAGGATGTATCCAGAAACGGATATACCTCCCACCAATATAGATGATATCAGACTAAAGAGGTTGAAGGAAGAACTGCCTGAAAAGCCAGAAGAAAAGATAAGAAGATTCCAGGAAGATTTCGGTTTGAACGAGCAGCAAAGCGAGCAGCTCTTCAAAAAAGGACATGACGTCATATTCGAAGAGGTTTTGGAAAGATGTGAAGATCCTTCAGTTGTGGCAAACACACTACTCCATACTTTTCCTGATCTAGAAAAAGAGGGCTATGATACGGAAAAGATAGAGCGTGATGAATTTTTCGAGGTCTTCGAACGTTATGATGACGGTGAATTCGCAAAAGAGGGGATCCCAGACCTTTTGAAAGCCTTAGTAGAAGGAAAAAATGTTGAAGAGGCCATCGAAAGTGCGGGACTAGAATCCGTAAGTGAAGAAGACATCAGAGACGTTATAAAAGAAGTGGTCGAAGATAGGATAGATTTCGTGAAGGAAAGAGAGATGGGAGCTGTAGGTCCACTGATGGGAGTTGTCATGGAAGACCTTAAAGGGAAGGCTGACGGTGAAAAGGTCAGCAAGATATTGAGAGAAGAAATCCAGAAGAGAATCTGATAAGCATGATGGATAGTATAGAGGAGTTGAAAGAAGAGGGTAACGTAAAAAAGCTACTTGAGCTTTTAAAAGAGGGTGAACAAAAAGAGAGAGAAGATGCTGCAAAAGCATTGGGTATTTTGGGATCTAAAGATGCTCTTTCAGATCTCATCGATTGTTTAAAAAACGATCCAGCTTCCACGGTGAGGGCTAACGCCGCACTTGCGTTGAGTAACTTCGAAGCCGAAGATTGTAAAAATGCATTAAAAGGAGCGTGCGAAGATGAAGATTGGGAAGTAAGACACGACACCGCTATAGCTATGGCTGATTTTGAAGACAATTTTTTTGAAGATGAGCTTTGTGAGTTGATAGAGGATAAAGTTACCGAGGTAAGAAAAAAAGCCCTCGATTCTTTGGGAAAAATAGCAGGACCAGATAAGATACCCATGATAGAAAAATTTCTAGAAGATGAAGATCTCAAAAAGCACGCTTTGAGAGCTATCAGTAATATTGACACGGAAAAATCTATCGGTCCCTTAAAAAGAACTTATTACGATGGAGATCAAGAGATGAGAGAGATCGCGCTCGAAGGGCTTGGAAGAATAGGAACTGAAGAAGCGATCGAGGTTATATCAGATGCCCTTAAAGACGATAGTTGGCGGATAAGAGAGGAGGCGACAAAAACTTTAGGCATGGAAAGAGAAAAAGATCATATCGAGCCTCTCATCCAAAGATTGGATGATGAGAAAAACTACGTGGTGGAGGCCGCTCTTCGAGGGCTTGGAAGAATAGGTAAAGATGATTTATTAACAAGTATAGAAGGCCATCTGAATGATGACGATCCCGGGATCAGGATAGCTGCATCAGAAGCTCTAGGTGAATTCGATTCAAAAAAGTCTGGAAAATTACTTTTAGAATCTATGAAAAAAGAGAACAACCCCAGAGTATTATGGTCCAAATCTGACGCGATCTCCCGCTTATCTGAAGATGTGCTAGAAGAGATCGAAAATGAAATTGAATATATATTTGAAAGTAAAAAAGTATTCATCAATGTTGGGATGATAAAAGGTGGTTTTACTTCTTATGTAGAAGAAACCTTAGATCATCTTGAATCAGATCGTTGGAAGATACGACAGAAGGTTGCGGAAAGTCTCGAAAAGGTCAACCCTTCTGATATGAATAAACGAACTCGGAAAAAACTTCTGAACGCTTTACAGAGAAGATTGAAAGATAACGATAAATGGGTTAAAGCAAGATCTATAAGGACTCTTGCCAAGATAATTGATCGATCAGAGAAAGACGATAAAACAGAGGACATCAAAGATGAAATTTTAGAGATGGAAAGAACAGAAGTAGACGAAGACGTGTTAGAAGCTGTAAAAGATGCTAAATATGTTTTGACACGATAAAGGGAGGATAAGATGTCTGAAAAATATATAATGGCCCTCACAACTACAAGTAGCGAAGAAGAAGCTCAAGAGATATCAGAAAGATTGGTTAAACAAGGATTGGCTGCTTGCGCACAGGTCTACGGTCCGATAAGAAGCACCTATCTGTGGGAAGGAAAAATCAACAAAGATGAAGAATGGATGTGCTTCATGAAAACAAAAGAAGACGTTTACGATTCACTCGAGAGTAAGATCAAAGAGATACACAGTTATGAAACTCCAGAGATAATCGCAATCCCGATTTTAGCTGGAAACCAAGATTATCTAGATTGGATAGACGAAAATATAAACATGCGATCATAGCGAAAATTTATTTATCTTACATATCTTTAATCACCAGTATGAACCAAGAATTGTTGATCACGTTAGCAATCTTGATAATCGCTGCCTTTTTACCATCAATCATCTATTTAGTTTGGATCAGAAATGCAGAAAGGTACGGAAAGAAAAGCTGGTTTAAACTAGCTAAGACTTTTACATGGGGTGCTGGTCTATCTGTTATTTTCGCTCTTATCCTATCCTATATCTTTGTAGGAGTTATATCAACTCCCCAACTTCAGCGTGAGTACGAGTTCTTGGCAGATGATACCATACGGCCCCTGATAATCGTTTGTGTTATAGCTCCATTCGTGGAGGAATTCACAAAAGTCCTGGGTGTATTTTCAGTAAAAGATTCACTCATAGATCTAGAATCTGGGTTGGTCTTCGGAGCGGCATGTGGTCTTGGATTCGCAGCAACTGAAAATCTCCTCTACGAAAGTTCAACTTATTTGGCGGAAGGTTTCGGTGCAGCTTTCATCACAATAGTCATATTGAGGAGTATAGCTAGTACTCTTCTTCATGGAAGTGCTAGCGCGATGGCAGGATACGGGATAACGAGAGGTAAATTCGAAGGAAAATACTTTTTCTTGCCCTATTATCTGCTCGCGGTAGCTATGCACGGGATATTCAACTTTTTAGCTTCCCTAGAACTACTTGTAGCAGGTGATATCTCGCTTTTTGCCGTATTACTCGCGATCGTTTTCTCGGTTTTCTCCATGAAGTACGTTTACAAGAAAATACGGCGTCTAGATAAAAGGAGTTAATGAAAAGAGGTGTTTATTTGAGCTACAGTATTCCGATGAAAGAAAAAGACAAAGAAGCGGTCAAAAAAAGATTGGAAGACCTTAAAGCCAGGAACTTTGAGTTCTCTTCTGGAAGGATATTAGGTTCTATGTGCACTGAACCTTTAGAAGAGGCAAAACAAGTATATTCCGATTTCATAGAATCGAATCTAGGCAATCCTGGTCTCTATCCAGGTACTAAAGAGATCGAGAGAAGAGTCCATGAAGCTATCAGCGATCTTGTAAATGCAAGTGGAATGCAAGGGATCTCTGTGGGTGGAGGAACTGAAGGTAATATACTCGCTTTATGGAGAGCTAGAGAGAATTCAGGGAAGCGTAAAGTGTTACTGCCAAAGAGTGCTCATTTCTCCTTTGAAAAAGCGTGCTCTCTATTGGACATGACACCTGAATATGTTTCCTTAGATGATCGATATAGGGTTGACATAGAAGAGATCAAGGAGAAAATCGACGATGAAACAGCCGCGGTCGTAGGTATCGCTGGGACCACTGAACACGGAGCTATAGACCCTATTGGAAAATTGGCTGAAATATCACAAAACATCTATTTTCATATAGACGCTGCGTTTGGAGGTTTTACCATCCCCTTTCTGAAGAGATTAGGTTACGATGTAGATCCACTAGATGCTAGTAAAGAGGGTATCGATTCTATTTCTTTAGATCCTCACAAGATGGGGATGTCTCCTGTCCCTCTAGGATTGTTTTACTCGTATGGAGACAAAGAGATCGCTGTAGATTCACCTTATCTTACTGGAAAAGATCAGAGAAGTCTGAGAGGGACCAGAGCTAGTGCTTCGATTCCTGCGTTCTGGACCACCATGAATCTTCTCGGGATGAAAGGTTATGAGGATATAGTCTCTGTTTGTATGAAAAGGACAGAATACCTTGTCCAAAAAATGGAAGATATCGGTTTTGAAAGGATCATCGATCCGGAGATGAACATAGCTTCCTTCCACTATGACAATCCTGAAGATGTCGTAAAAAGATGTGCCGAAGAAGGATGGAATATCTCTAGAACTGTGAATCCTCCCGGATTGCGTTTTGTCGTGATGCCTCACGTCAAGAAAAAATCTATAGAGGGTATCGTTACCTTATTAGATGATATGGGGTGTGCATAGTGCGTATAGGAAGTTATGAATTCGATATAAAAAGGGCGAGATCAGAGCTGAAAGAGATCGAAGCTGAAAAAATTATTTTACAGTTACCAGATGGTCTCAGACACAAGTCTAAAGAGTTCATAAAAGAATTCGATCAGAAAGTTACTCTTTGGGGCGGTACCTGCTATGGGGCTTGTGACGTACCTTCAGATATAGGCGATAATGACGCTCTTGTTCATATAGGACACGTGGAGATACCGAATTTAGATGTCGGTTATAAGATAATTTATCTTCCCGGTAAGAGTGTAAGATTTCATGATGTGCCGGAAGAACTATTCGAGGATCTAGTAGGTAAAGTCGGTTTATACGCTTCGATCCAATACCTCCATCAGCTCGAAGAACTCCGCGAGATGATAGATAAAAGAGGATATGAAACCATTATAGGCGAAGGTGATGATAGGATCAAATATCCTGGACAGGTACTTGGATGTAATTATTCTGTGAGAGTTAAAGATGCAGACACGCATCTCTATGTAGGCACGGGTCGATTCCATCCATTAGGACTTTCTTTCACATTGGACGAAGATGTCTTGATCTACAATCCCTCAACAGGCGAGGTACAAAAGATCGGAGAGAAAGAAAGAGATGAATTCAGGAGAAAAAGATTCGCCGCGATAAATATCGCAAAAGAGAGTTCTAAGATAGGGATTGTGGTTTCTAGAAAAAAAGGTCAGAATAGGAAAAAGATCGCCGAAGAACTCCTGACGAGAGGAGAAAAAGCTGGTAAGGAAATGATTTTGATTGAACTAGATGAAATCAATAAAAGATCTATAGACTATCTTGATCTAGATTGTATAGTGATCACAGCATGTCCTAGAATTGTGTTGGATGACGCTAAAAATTACGATACTGTATTATTGACACCTGATGAATTCGAGATAGCTTTAGGAAAAAAAGAATGGAAAGATTGGAAATTAGACGAGATAGATTAATTCGTTATCTCTTCTATTTCTTCAGCTTCTATGAATTTTCCTCTTTCTTTGTAAGCGGTGACTATCATAAGGGAAGTTACGTCCTCTACACCTTCTAATTTCGAGACCTCTTCTGTAAGAAATTCTTTCATATGGTCATAATCTCGAAATCTAGCTTTGACTATGAAGTCAATATCTCCCGTGACAAGAAGTACATCTTCTATGTTCTTGAATTTAGAGAGTTCGTTTGCGATCTCATCCGATTTTTTTGTATCTATATCGATGGTTATAAGAGAACTGACTCCACGGTCTTCGTAATAGTTGGACAATATCTCTTCATACTCCTCTTCATTTTCGACTTCTGCCATATAGATCACATCAGTTATTTTCAAGCTCTAATTATAGTTTCCGGTTTTGACTTATATAGTCGTTCCTAGTTCTTCTTGTATGTCTTCGTAGACCTGTTGAAGCAGGTTCTCGAAGTCTTCGTTTTCGTATTCTACATATCGTCCTAAACCGCTCTGTATCTTTGCCTTGTATGAGTCGTTTTCCTTAATGATCTCAATCGAAGCGAGTGTTTCTTCCATCCAGCCACCTCTAGTCAGCAGTAAAGAAGTGTAATATATAAATCTTTTTCACCGCTTTCAAAAATTTATTTATCTTGCCAGCTTACTTTCAACCTATATTGCTAAATCATAGTTATAGTAAATAAAAATAGCACCTATTGGCCATCAAAGTTTTATAGTAGAAGAATCTAATGGGTGAAGAGAAAGTTCGGAGTGTTATTAATATGGCAGAGTTTGAAGTTGTTATCTCAAATCCAAAGACCGGAGATAGCTATCAAAAGAAAGTAGACGGACAGCATGCTAATCGATTGATAGGCAAAGAGATAGGTGGGGAAGTGGACGGTATATTCGTAGGTCTCCCCGGTTACAAATTACAGATAACTGGAGGTAGCGATATAGATGGATTTCCGATGAAGAAAAGTATTCCTGGTACGGGAAGAAAGAAGGTCCTCGGAAAAGGAGGAGTCGGTTTTAAATCGCAGGGCGGCGGTGTAAAGAGAAAAAAATCTGTAAGAGGAAATACCGTATCCGCTCAGCTTAACCAGTTAAATTTAAAAGTTATCGAAGCCGGTCCGAAAGATATACCTGAGCTATTAGAAGAAGAAGAAGAAGAAGGAGAATAATCGATGAGTGTACAGGAACAGCCTGAAGTAAATATAGGCATGGTCGGCCACGTCGATCACGGTAAGACAACTCTAACAGAGGCTCTGAGCGGTGAATGGACCGATAGACACTCTGAGGAAACTAAAAGAGGCATCAGTATAAGACTCGGCTACGCTGATGTAGCTTTTTATAAATGTCCCGATTGTGAAGGTGAGGAATCTTATACTCCAGACAAGGTATGCCGCACCTGTGGTGGCGAGGCAGAATTTTTAAGAGCAGTTTCATTTGTCGATTCTCCAGGTCACGAAACTTTGATGGCAACGATGTTGACTGGTGCCTCGATAATGGATGGAGCAGTTCTTGTTATCGCAGCGAACGAAGAATGTCCTCAACCTCAAACTCGAGAGCATCTTATGGGGTTGGATATCTCAGGTGTAGAAGACATAATAATTGTTCAGAACAAAATAGATCTTGTGAGTACTGAACGAGCTAGGGAGAACTATCAGGAGATAAAAGAATTCATAAAAGGTACGGTTGCGGAAGACGCTCCGATAATACCGGTCTCCGCACATCATGACGTTAACATAAACATATTGATAGAAGCCATCGAAGAAGAAATAAAAACTCCAGAAAGAAATCCAGATGTACCTCCGAAATTACCTATTGCAAGATCGTTCGATATAAATAAACCGGGAACGCCTATATCCGATCTTAAAGGAGGAGTGATCGGTGGATCCCTGATACAGGGAACTTTTGAAGTGGGGGACGAGATCGAGATAAGACCCGGTATAGAACTCGAAGAAGGAGGAGAAAAATCTTGGGAAACACTTACTACCACGATAGATACCTTGAGCTCTGGTGACTTGAAATTAGAAAAATCTAGACCGGGTGGTCTTATAGGAGTTGGAACGAAACTGGACCCTAGTATAACAAAATCTGATTCTCTTTCCGGGAGATTAGCTGGATATCCGGGAGAATTACCACCGATAAAAGACGATTTCGTCATGGATGTCAATCTCTTCGATACCGTGGTTGGTATGGAGAAGGAGAAGAACGTTGAACAGATAAAAACCAGAGAACCTTTGATGTTAACTGTTGGTTCTTCAACTACAGTAGGAGTTGTAACATCTGCACGTGAAAATGAAGCAGAAGTGCGGCTGAAAAGATCTGTATGTGCTGATGAGGGAGAAAGGATAGCAATCAGCAGAAGGATCAAAGGAAAATGGCATCTTATCGGTCACGGTGTGATAAAAGATTGAAAACTTTTTTTAAGATCTAATCTCTTTTCTTTGTTATTCTATATATTTTAATAGCAATTGAAACTGCCTAAATTTACTTCTATAATAGAAATTAATTCACAAATTTAAAATTAATTGAATTTTATTAGTGATGATAAGAAATAAAATGTTGTATAAGGTGAGCAACTGACAGCGGGCCGGGGAACGGTGACCTTCAAACAGCCAGGTTTATCTTCTTCCCCGAAGGGAACAAGACTCCTGACCTAAGCCGTCGTTCCAAGGGTCCACACTATGGGACCTAAGCTTCCCGTGGGCTCGCGCACCACAGTACCACAGAGCACGCTGGTGGACTTAACTTCCGGGTTCGGAATGAGACCGGGTGTTTCCCCACCGCTGTGGCCGTCAGTTGCTCGTTAGGATTCTTAATAGCAGGAGGTATTTATTACTTTTCCTCATCGGTTTCTGAGAGGTCGAAACTCATTATGGAAGAGACCTCCAAAAGCTTTATATAAGTACTGTAGTTGTGAAGTGACAGAACTGTAGGAGGTCTATTTCCTGAGCCTTGTCTTAGGGACCGCGATCACTACAGGAGGTATTAACGTGGCAGATGATCAGACACTTGAAGGAGTAAAAAGAGCTCTGGAGGATGCTCCAGATAGAGATTTCGATGAGAGCGTGGAGCTAGCTATCAATCTTCGTGATATCGATCTTTCTCAGCCTGAAAACAGAATCGATGAGGAGATCGTCTTACCTCACGGCAGAGGAAAGGAGATCAAGGTCGGTATTTTTGCTAGTGGTGAACTCGCACTGCAGGCAAAGGATGTTGCGGACACAGTGATCGAATCTGATGAGATCGAAGATTTGTCCGATGATAAAAGAGAAGCGAGGAAGTTAGCTGAAGATCATCAGTTCTTTCTTGCTGAACCATCAGTGATGCCGGTGATAGGTAGAGAATTGGGTTCTATCCTCGGTCCGCAGGGTAAGATGCCAAATCCGATCACACCTGACGACGATATAGAAGATGTGGTTAAATCATTGAAAGGTACAGTACATGTGCGTTCAGGCGATAGAAAGACTTTTCACGCTCCAGTTGGCACTGTGAAACTTGACAAGGAAGAGATAGCAGACAATATAGACACGGTGATGAGAAGGATAATCCAAAATTTAGAGAGAAGAGAGATCAACATACACAGTGTTTACGTGAAGACTACGATGGGGCCTGCTATAAGGATCATGTGAGGGATATAAGATGAGCGAAGATGTTCCCAGTTGGAAAAAAGAAGAAGTCGCTGAATTGACAGATATGCTGAAGACTTCACCCGTTATTGGAGTCGTTAATATAGAAGGTATTCCAGCTCGACAGATGCAGCAGATGAGAGAAAAACTAAGAAATGATGCAAAAATCAGATCTTCTAAAAATACATTGATACAAAAAGCACTCGAAAGAGCTGGAGAGGAAAGGGAAGATTTAGAAGATCTTGAAGGTTACATAGAGGGTCAAATAGCTTTGGTCACGACTGAACTCAATCCCTTCAAACTATTCAGTAGGATGGAAAAAACGAAGACCAAAGCACCTGCTAGTGGTGGTGAAACAGCTCCCGAAGATGTTAAAGTAGAAGAGGGAGAAACTCCTTTCAAACCCGGTCCGATCGTAGGAGACTTACAGAATGTAGGTATCCCAGCATCCATTAAAAGTGGAAAAGTTATGATCAATAAAACTAAGACCGTGGTTAAAGAAGGAGAAACTATCAGTCCGCAGTTGGCAACTATGCTGCGCAGACTTGAGATCAATCCTATCACAGTTGGTCTCGATCTTCGATCAGTTTTTGAAGACGGTATACTTTACAATAGAGAAGATCTAGATATAGACCCTGAAGAATTCATACAGGATATAAAGGATTCTGCAGCATCATCTTTTGCATTATCTGTTTCGATTTCTTACCCGACTAAAGAAAATATCACCACTTTAGTCTCTAAGTCAAGCAGAGATGCGATGAGTCTTGCATACAATGCGGACATAATTAACGAGGAAACCATCGTACCGATACTTTCACAGGTCACCAACAATATGATGGCACTCGCTTCAAAACTAGAACTAGAAGCTTTGGACGATGAACTGAAAGAAAAACTCGGTGTAGAAGAGGATTCTGATGAAGAAGAAACTGAAGACCAGGGGTCTGAAACTGAAGAAGATGA
>CAYNOV010000020.1:10465-15807 GCA_964398905.1 uncultured Thermoplasmata archaeon | reverse complement strand
AAATTAGTACTTCTTATATGAATTCATAAGAGGGATAAATTTGGCCGAGCTATTGCAGATGAAAAAAGGGGATATAGAAGAGGGATATATCAAAGTTGACCAGGAAACATTAGATAAACTAAATCTAGAGCAGGAAGGTCACATTAAAGTAACTTTCCCGACTACTATGAAAACGGCTCTACTGAGAGTTAAAGTTGACAATGAAGTGGAAAGTGGAAAATTTATCTGTGCCGAAGGATTATCATTTCATTTTGGCATAGAGGAAGGTTTTGAGTGTGAACTCGATAGTTATGAAGAGAAGCCTGAAGATTTGAATAGCATTTCTCTTAAGATAGATACATTGGGTGATAAAGAGGCTGATGTAGATTCATATATAACGGGAGAAAAAGACAAAATCACCGAGAGATTGAGAGGGCGCTATCTAAATCAAAACAGTAAATTCCCACTTCCTAATCTTGGGGTATATGTGGAGGTCGAGTCTATTGAACCGTCCCTTTCCTCAGAGAAATTCGGTATTTTTAAAGAGGATGTCAATGTACAACTCTCTAAAAAATACAAGAGTTTTTTTAACGGTATCCTACTTGTAGATTCTTCCAAATCTATGTCATCTACAGAGAAAGAAAATATGATGAAGCCTCTAGAGAACGATGCGTTCTTGGAAAATCTCTCAAGCAATGAAGAAGTAAAAGAATACATAAGAGAAAAGATCCATGAAAAGGAAAGGATAACAAAATTGGATGCTGCACTTCTAGCAATCTTGGCTTTCCTTTCTGCGAAAGTTTCTAGGGGGAGAGGGGAAGAAATATCCATCATACTATGGTCTGAAGAAGCAATCCCACTAAATTTCGTGGTTGAAGGTGAGAAAAAGTCTTGGATTTCTGGAGGAGAGATTGGAGAAAAGGGTACTATGGTCGAGATAATAGCCTCAGAGTTATTAAACGAAGCAAAAATGATAGAATCAAAGCAGACTAACATGGAAAAAGCCATAAAAAAAGCTAGAGAAATTAGAGACGGGATAGTCAAAGAGGAAAAGGAGGAACAAGGGGAAGCATATCCTACCATGATAATCTTTCTTACGGACGGAAAAAGAACAGTCGGTCGGTCTCCAATAGGGGTAGTTAAAGAGGAAATCGCGCCTTTAGATAAAACGGTCCTCCACTCTATAGGCCTCGGGAAAGATGTTGAGGAGCAGGAATTGATCGCTATGGCTAAGACCTGTGGTGGAAAGTATTTCAATACCAGAGATGTAAAAGAATTGATAGAGTTCTACGACGAAGAAGCAAATCAATTCACTTCAACCAAAGTTCAGGAGGAAGAAGAAAAAGATAAAGAAAAGAACGTGAAAGAGATTTTTGAGAACCTGAGCAAAATGAAAGGATAAACCCTTAAGAAGTCACATTTCCTGATTCTTTTGCTCGCTAAATGGATGGGTTTTTCATTTTATCTTGTAAGAAAACCCCGTCTACAGTATATAATAGTAGGATTGGGTTTCAAAGCCTTTTTGGAGAATTTGATAAGATGAGAATCACAGTAGAATCTCCTGATGGATTTCTAAAAAGATACAAGTTATTTATAATTGTGCTGTAGGGGCGAGTTAAATTGGAATCAAAGCAATTCATCTGAGGGTTGTTAGTTGGAACTTGTTTAAGCAATGGAAAGAAAGGTTTACTTTCCTGTAGAAAGCCCGCAGGATTCTTATTCACTTTAATTTATAAATATCACAAAATGTCCTTCTCTTTAGGATTATTTTATAGATGTAATAAATAATTACCTACTTCTTTTACGAAACCATCTAATGTTGATGGGATGGGACCTATAACTTATTTATTATGTTCTATCTCATCAGGATAAGAGGGACTGAGGAATTGAAATAAACGATACTCTTTTTTTTCCCTCTATAGGCATCTCCCTTGGATTCCCTTTTTCAAAGATAAAGGGATTCTTATTCTTTACTTCCTTAAGAGATGATAATTTTTCCTCTTCTACTATCTCCTCAGAATCTCCAATTCCTTGGAGTTCGATTTTATTGTGGAGTAATAAGTCGATTTTCTCTTCTCCATTTTCCTCTACTACTTTCACTTTGAGGAGATTGTTATGGGTGTTCACTCTTCCGATGGTATTAGGTTCCGTGAAAGGGTGGATTTCTAATAACTCTACATTTTGTTGGGCTAATGACTTAAAATGGATATTAGTAGAAGAGGTCCCTTTAGATGTAAACTGAGGTGACAAGAGCCTCAAAAGATTGGCCGATAGGATATTCTGGATCGCATTAGTATCGAATTTGAAATCTGAGGAAAATAGGGCTTTTAAAAGATCTATCGATTTGCTAACAGGCATATAGGGGTTATCGGTACCCATCATGATTTTATTATGCCATTCGAAAGCCGTGACCTTTAGTCCAAATATCTCTTTGATCCCTCTTTTGTCTATCTCATTGAAATTCTCTTTTAGATGCGGAAGAGATTCCGAGAAATAACGATCCGGTCCAACATTTTCTGAGAGCATATCAAAATATTTTTGTGGGTTTCCTAGAGTTGAAAGTTCTCCATAAATACAGGGATGAGATAAAGCGGTAAAAACATCTTCTGATTGATAGGTGCAATGTCCTACTATTACCTTCAATTGTTTTATCATACTTTCCTTTCCATCTTCGTAGAATTCCTTTATGATTTCATTACAGATATCGTGTAACTTTTTGACTTCGACTCCATAACTGGTATGAAATATTACAGGAATATTGAGTTCGCAAGTTTTTTTCAATATTTTTTTTATTTCTGGATCATCTAAATCAAATTCATCAGACTGTGGATGGAGCTTTAATCCCCAAAGACCGCACTCATTTACTATTCTCTCTATTTCTTCAATATTTTTTTCTATCGGTTCGTTAGGATCAACTCTGCCAAAACCTATCAATCTTCTCGAATGTGGAGGAATCTTTATCCATTTGCTGATAAAATCATTGCTTGATTCGTACAGTAAATCTTTATTGTCTCTAAAAATGTCATGCATCGGAAACACGACAATCTGGTCTATCATGTAGGATTCTATCCCCCTCTTTTTAATCTCTCCGGATTCGAAACTCTCTATTAGAGGATGAGGTTTTATGAGGCCATCTTCCGGAATTTTCCACCCGTATTTTTCAGGTTGATCTTCTAGTTCCTCTTTGAAGCCATCCGTTTCGGAGTCTCCATTAACTACTTTCTTACAGAAAGTATAGGAATTGTTCACCCCTATCGGTTTCACCTCCATACCGTCCTCATCTTCACCCAGATGGTGATGGGCATCCATCACATAGAATTCTTTTACATTCTCCGTTTCCTTGTTGATCAATCTCAACATCTTTACAGGCCTCTTTTTATCTTCCTAATAGGTTATTACGTCTATAATTTTTGTGCTTTCGAGATTCAATACTTCTCATTAAACGATGAAAGATTTTTTTGATATTACGGAGCCGACAAAACTTTGTATTTTAGAGTAGGATATCAATTCCGCATTCCTGCTCTACTCGATATACTGAGATATATTGAAGATTCCAAGGTCAAAGACCAACTTGCCATACAGGTGAGAGTATAAAATTCATTCTAACATGCCCTCTTTCTCCTTTAATCATGTCTACGTCCCAACTCGAAGTATATATGTCTCCATCTATCTGCTCCAATATTTCGGACTGATCACCGCTTTCCAAATTTTCATCAGTTAGGCTCATTCTTATTAGACTCTCCTCTTCTCTAACATATACCGCGGTCAGAGCCCATTCATAGCGTCCTCTCAAAAGATCATCCACTAATCTCTCAATGTCTTCTCCATAACTGATATTGTCAGATTCTATCCCTTTGTCTATCAAATACAATTTTTCTACAATCAAAGACTCCACGTTATTGTTTTCTCTCTGGATCTCATCTCCATTTTTATCCACATATGTGGTCTCTGGAACAGTACTGCGCATGATAGATAATCTAGTTTCCTCTGTTATCTTTGACATTTCCTCTGTACGTGTGAAATCTTCATCTCTTTCCATCTCAAATGAATAAAAGAAAAGAGCTGTAGAAGCAACTAATAGTATAGTGAAATATATCAGTGCGTCATAGAGACTTAACTGTCCACATTCATCACGATTTAGCTTCATCATATCGCCCATATGCTGACTACCATTTCACAAAGGTGTTCATTTCCCCTCTCATCCACTACTGTGACGAACGAACTACGAGAGTAAATCTCCACTTCATCTGGTATTTCTTCTGTATGAATGGTCTTATCAAATTGTCTTGGGTAATCACTCCTATCTTCGATGAATACCCGATAGTTATACCCTAACGCAGTTGTATTAAACTCTTTTTTCATCCTATCTGCGTCAAGGGACGATACCCTATCTCCGGCGAACTGACCCCTTTCTTCCAATACTAGGTAGTTCCAATTCCTGATTTCTTCGATGAACTGATTTAAATCCTCCCGTATATATTGGGTCTCTTTGTAATCCCTATAAGTCATCACTGTATTCAACATCGTAGAAAGGAAAAGAGTAGTTGCTACCAATACGATGAGCAATGTAGGTAAGTCTTCAAAAAACCCAGCTATACCCTTTTCATCATCTCCCAACGTTCTCATTGAGCTTGATATCTTATATTGATTATTTATCTTTTTTGTTGTTTATAATTGTTTTTCACAATTATTTATTAAAAATAAACTATCTAGTATGATAAAGATAGCTGGGATTAGAAAATAAATATCCAACTGTATCTCTTTGCTAAGTATTACTTTGCTAAGTATTAAATTTGTTAGAGATTCACTTCATTCTTAGTTGTTTTTTCCATCGATGTACAAATCCTCGCTTTTTTTATCTTATAGCTCTTCTTTACTCGGAGGAATCGGTGGTTTTGATTCGTACTCTGATTCTTTTCCTCTACCCTCAGATTCCCATTGTTCTTCTTTTTCTCTCTCTTCCATCCACTCCTTTTCTTCCTCTCTTGTAAATTCTTCTTTACTTGGAGGGACCGGTGGTTTTGGTTTTTCAATTGGCTCTTTCTCTTCGGAATATTCCCCTTCTTTGGGTTCTTCAGTATGCCTACCTTTAATCACGTATCCTATTATAGCTAAGATTATGATTATAATTACGATTATCCCTATGATCGTCATCATGTCTCTCTCTTCTTCCACCGTTACCGTCACAGTATCCGAGTCATCACCGCTAGCAACTTCAAGGTCCATATCTCCTATCTCTTCAGCTTCCCATTTGAATTCACCAGTATCGCTCTCGCCTGCTCCAATAGTCATATCCATCGTGTCCTCATAAATACCGTTTACGCTGAAAACTATTTCCTGCTCACCAGCTAAATCGCCTGTGT
>CAYNOV010000020.1:0-10365 GCA_964398905.1 uncultured Thermoplasmata archaeon | reverse complement strand
TCTCGATAGTGAATTCTACGACAAGCGGGTCGCCTTCTTCTACTTCATCGTCGTAGTCTGTGATCTCTACTTCGAAGTATGGTTCTAGTGCTTCTACATTTACCGTTACGGTTTCTGAATCGTCTTCGCTAGCTACTTTCAGGTCAATAATTCCCGTCTCGTCAGCTTCCCACTCGAATTCGCTAGATTCACTTTCGCCTACTCCGATCATCATATACATGGAGTCCACTTCATCACCGTCTACGCTGAAAACTATCTCCTGCTCACCAGCTAAATCGCCTGTGTTCTCGATAGTGAATTCTACGACAAGCGGGTCGCCTTCTTCTACTTCATCGTCGTATTCAACAATATTGACTTCAAAATAGGGACCAAATACTGTCACTTCTACTCCATCCTTATCATCATCGCTATGAACAGATATATTGTCAGTTCCAATATCTCCTTTACCCGTATTCCACGAAAGAGTAATCTGATCCGCCTCATTTGAAGAAAGTGTAAGTTCTTGACTATCTACTATCTCTCCTTCAAAATCTCGAAGTTCTATTTCCTGGGTATCATCCATATTACCTAAGTTATGTACTTCAACTGTGACATGGAGTTCTTCCTCCATAACTACTTCTTCATCGTATTCGATAATCTCTACTTCAAATAAAGATTCAATGCTAACAAAATGGGCTGTCAATTCTTTATCATCGTCCATTACAAGCCGTATCTCTTTATCTTCTCGATCACCTCTAGGATAATCCCCAGTCCAATGACTGAAGATGTAATCTTCTTCGGGTTCCGCTTCTAACATAACTGGTTCACCGTGATAGAAAGTATACGTGTCTTCCCGGGGTTCGATACTTCCTTCACCTTCAACCCCTATAGTCAACTCATAACTATCTATCTCCGCGTATAGAGGATAAGGATCTTCTGTTTCCGTTTCACCATCGATTACATATGACTCATTGATAACTTTAACATCTTCACCTTCATCTTCCTCAGCATCATACTTGTCCATCCAATCCCACCAGTAATTGCCAATCCTCTTGTCCTCAGCCCGCCAATCGGTAATATCTCCGCTATCGTAAGCTTGAATGTTAGTTGAATTGTAAGTGAGGTTAGAATCATTATTAAACATAAATTTGTTATTGAATATCTGATTATTATTTCCCTCTATATGGATACCATAATCAAGATTCGCCATTATGCTATTATTAGCTATAGGATTTATCAACGATGCCTCCTCACCAACATGAATACCGTACCTACCATGATTTGAGATCGTGTTGTTTTCTATACCAAATTGTCTAGTCCCATCTAGAAGTTGGACACCGTCTTTTTCGTTGTTTAAAATCTCATTTTTGAATATTCTAGAATTCTCAGATCCACCTTCCGATACGATTCCAAATTCATTAGCGATTATATTGGATCTTCTTATTCGAATAAAATTTACCTCGTCTAAATAAATTCCTTCTTGGATATTTGATTTAAAAATGCTCTTTGAGATTGTTATCCTTCTAGATTTCTCTATATAACTCCCTCTATCATTTTCCTTTGCTCTAATTTCCTCTAAGTCGCCGGATTCCAAGTTTCTAAAATGAATTCCCTTACCGTTCCTAAGAGCGGTTACATTTTCAAGAGTAATATCATCTAGATTTGAAATATAGATTCCTGCTTCTTGGCAATCCGTCACCTTGAAGTCAGTTAGATCGACGACTTCTTCTGTATCTTCTATAGATAATCCATTGCCACTGCAATCCTTAATTTCTAGGTCTGCTAGGTCTACGAATCCTGCATCCCTTACTGCAACCCCATCGGATTCACATTCAGTTACTTTGAAATCTGAAAGATTCACCTCTCCTGAAGAACCGATCGAAACCCCTCTTTCACCTGATTCGTGCACTTTAAAACCTGTAAGATTAACATATTTAGCTCCGCCTATTGAGACGCCTTTACCATCACATCTCATAACTTCAAAAGAGGTGAGATCGATGTTATTTTCCGAACCACTTATAGAGATACCATCCCCTCCACAATCACTTATATTGAAATCTGAAAGATTCACTTCTCCAGCTTCCCCCATTGAGACACCTTTACCATCACATCTCATAACTTCAAAAGAGGAGAGATCGATGGTTCTTTCCGCTTCATCTATGAAAATACCATCTCCACCACAATCAGTTACGTTGAAATCTAAAAAATTAACTTCTCCTGAAGAACCGATCGAAACTCCTCTTTCACCTGATTCGTATACTTTAAAACCTGTAAGATTAACATATTTAGCTCCGCCTATTGAGACACCTTCACCATCACAGTTCATAACTTCAAAAGATGTGAGATCGATGATTCTTTCGGCTTCATCTATGAAAATACCATCCCCCTCACAATCAGTCACATTGAAATCTGAAAGATTTACTTCTCCTGAAGAACCGACCGCAACTCCATCATCAGTACACTCTGTAATATTAAATTTTTCTAAATTTATATATTCTATGCTCCCTACTCCGATCCCTTTTCCTTCACAATTCGATATTTTGAAATCAACGGCCTCTATGTTGTTCTCTGGATTCTCTATCCGGATACCATCACTCTCACAATTGGCGATCTCAAAGGCCATAAGATAGATATCCTTTGAATCCTCAATAAAGATACCTTCCCTTGTACAGTTATTTACTTCGAAATCCTTCATATATATGCCATTAGTAGATTGCACTAAGAGACCTTCTTCTTCGCACTCTTTTATTTCAAACCCATCTAGATCAACCCTTTCTGTGTTCTCTATCCATATACCCTTCTCTTTGCAATACGTGACTTCAAAATCTGTTAGATCAACATCTTGCGAGGAGTGTATCGTCATCCCTCTAGATTCCAACATCTCTATATACACTTCTTCGAGGGAAATATTTTCGGACTCGTAGAATACGACCCCACCATAATTGGTCAATTTTTGATAAGAATCAAAGTCATATTCTTCAGGTCCTACAGTCGTATTATCCTGTTCAAAAAGGTGATAATATCGCACACCGTTCAATGTATTGTCTGTAAAGTAATTGGAAAGATGGTCTAACTCATCAAAATAAATCTGATAATCAACGTTTCCTTCTATAATATTTTCATCCAGTTGATTATATCTATGAGATAAATATATACCGTATCCAGCATTCTCCTTTATAATATTATCTTGTATTGTATTATCCCCGCTCCCGTCTGAACCGGCATTTTCTTCTATTCGGATACCATCTTTTGTGTTAGACCTGATACCACATCCTTCTATATTATTGTCAGCAAAAATATGATCATCCGAGATGTAAATACCATGTTTATCGTTATTATCGATGGTCAAATCTGTTAATACATTTGACTCAAATGCTCCGTCGATATGGATTCCATGGTTGGAACTACCTGTAACTTCCGAATTCATAAAATTGTTAGAATGACAATCGCCCTCGATATAAAATCCATCTTCTGCCCGTGCTATGTATAAGTCGTCAAATTCATTGTCATCAGAATTTCTTATATGAATTCCATGGCTATCCGGATCAATGATATTGTTACCAGTAAATATATTGCCCTCAGAATCATTGATGGATATCCCATACATATCTGTTTGTTCGACTTCATTGTTTTTTAGAGTGCCATTTTTCACATCATTGAGGGCTATCCCCATACCAGGATGTTCATCCGAATCATAAGATATGTCAGTTATAAAACAATTTTCAATTATGAAATGATCAGTTGTACTCTCGATTAAAATTCCAAAACCATAATCCTCTTCATATTCATCCCCATCAATCTCATACCCTTCGATGATCCAAGGATTTTCTTCACTCCCATTCCCTTCGTCGGCTACATCTTGGAAACCTTCATCACCGTAGATGTGGATCGGCTCTCTCGGATCAAGATTTGTGAGATCAAATTTTTCTTTCTCCCTAAAGGACGACTGGTCAGATGATGATCTCAAAGCTAAATCATCTTCATTTGAACGTTCTTCTTCATATTCCCCCTTTTCAGTAGGGATTCGATCTATTATCACCTTTTCCTCGTTCTCCTCCTCTAATTCATCTTCCGTTTGGAGATAAAAAGACGGATTAGCGATACCAAAAATCATTACTACCACTAAACACATTGTCAAACCTTTTTTAATTTTCATAAGTACCCCTCTCTTTATTTTTCTCATTCACTAAGGACATATCTTAGCTACTTGGACGTAAATAAATTAGCTTCTAAAAAATTTTTCCCTTTCAGATTTCATTTAAGGTAATTTCGAAAATATTTTTAAAATGTGTTATCCAAATATAAACTTGCCTTCATGTTAGGTTCAGCTATTGGTTTGTATGCTATTGTGACTGCCTAAAATTTCACTTTTCTATTTTCGAGAAAATTGACGATCCAAACCCTTTCAAACATAATTTTCTGTTGGAAAGGGGAAAAAAATAAAACTAATTTAGTTATTTAGGTTTGATAATAACGGATAGGGAGAGTTTATGAAATCCATATTCGGCAAAAGTAAAGATGAAGAGGAAAAAGATTCCAGGCAGGTTAATTGTAGTTACTCAGTCGAGACTCCTAGGGAAAAATGGCTGATTTTTGGATGTAAAGACTGCAAAGCCGGCTCTGATCTAACAGAAACAAGTTGCAGAAAGGGGGTTTTGAAGGGACTAGGAGACGAGTCCAACGTTGGTGGGGTAAGATTATCTGGATATTTAGAGAAGGCCTATGATAGAGAATCTCTAGAGGTTTTGATGGAGATGAGGAGGTTAATGGACGAGATCGATGAACTATCGATGAGGTCGACCCCTTCACAAGAAGATCTCTCCTGTGAAAAATGCAAACACAATCCAAAGAACATATTTTCACATTTAGAGAAATCTTTTCTGAGAGGGATAGAAGATTTCTACCAAGAATTATATTCCATCTCAAATGATGTGAAAGAAGTCAACAAAAAAAAGAAACAATGTAAGAATTGTATAGATAATACGAGGGACGATTTGGTTTATCTCTTCAATGAATCTGAAGACCTTCGTGAGAAGATATTCCGGTATGGTTATAGAATATTGATATAGATAATTATAGGTGGAATCTATGGTGAAGATAGTACAGGAGGAAAAGGAGAAAGAAGAAATAGGTCGAGAATTGGGGAAGGGGGGCGATAGACCTACGAAGGTGAAAAAGAAAAAGGCTACCTCGATAGAGAAAGTTGTCAGAGCATTCGATGAAGAAAACCGCGATAGGATACGTCCTACAAGAGTCTCAAGAGGGTTGAAGAGAATATTCAACAAAAGCCTTAAAGTGAGACCAGGATTTTCTTCCTCATGGGTCTTTCCTTCCACACCTCCAGATGCAAGGATGATCAGGAAATATAAAGTAAACGGATCTGAGATCGGATTACTCAGCTTGAAGGACAAACCACATTCCCTTTATCAATTAAACCCTATAGAATATCAATTGGATGTAGAATATATGGAACTGCTAGAGAAAGCAAAAAAGGAACTCTTAGAGTACAAACCTGCACAGATGGAAATCGAGACATCAGAGCAAACTCGTGAGTTCATTAAGAAAGTTGGAAAAAGGTTGATAAACCAATTAGCTAGAAAGCACGATATCCCATTAGGCGAGTCAAGGGAGGAAAAGAGCAGAAACCTGAAACAACTCACCAATATCCTTGCTAGGTATACTGTAGGATTAGGTGTATTTGAATATTTTTTAGAAGACCGATTCCTCCAGGATGCTTATATCGATTCACCACCCTCAGAAAATGAGGTTTATCTGTCCTTAGGCGGGATAAATGAACCTGATTTGTACGATGAGTTCAGAACGAATGTTATCGTAGGAAAAAAGAACGTTAAAAATATGCTCTCAAGATTCCGATATGAAAGTGGAAGAGCCTTCTCTGAGGCGAATCCTGTCCTTGAAATGGATCTTGATTCTTATGAGACTCGGGTAACTGTTACGGGTCAACCATTAAGCCCTAGCGGTGTTGCGATGGCTTTCAGAAAAAGAGCATCTAACCCCTGGACTCTTTTGAAGTTCATAGAGAACGGAACCATCACGCCGACAGCAGCTGGCCTCATATCTTTTCTCCTAGAGGGTCGATCTACGATGATGATAGCCGGAAGCAGGGGAGCAGGGAAGACTTCTATGCTGAGCGCTATATTGCTGGAATTTCCTATCAGTCAACGGATAATCACGATCGAAGACACTTTAGAACTCCCAGTAAACCAGATGCAAGAACTTGACTTCAATGTCCAGAGCCTTGCCGTGGAGTCTTCTCTTGGGACTGAAGGTGAGATGACAGCTGAAGAGGCTCTCAGGGTTTCATTGAGGCTAGGAGAATCTGCATTGGTTTTGGGAGAGGTCAGAGGTGACGAAGCAAGGACTCTCTATGAAGCAATGAGGACTGGAACTGCTGGATCTTCTGTTTTAGGCACATTTCACGGCAATTCCGCTGAGGCGGTCTACGAAAGAGCCACTGGGGACATGAACATACCACCTGAATCGTTCATGGCTACCGACATAATAATTGTTTGTGGGTTGACTAAACCAAAGGGATCACAAAAATACAAGAGAGAAGTTGTTCAGGTAGCTGAACTGAAAAAAGACGCTCCTAAACCTGGAGAGATGGAAAACTTGATGGAATACAATGAAGATAAAAGGAGGTTGGAAAAGACAGAGACTTTCAGTTATCGTTCTGAAAAGATTGGTTCTATCGCGGGTTTTCAAGGACTAGAACTCGAAGAGGCTTTGAAAAACATCGAACTGAGGGCCAGATATAGAAAATATATAGTGGATAAAGCACGGGAGACCGGTAACAGAGACCTGCTCTCTCCAGAATGGGTTTTGAAGTCTAACAACAAGTTCTGGAGTCTCACCGAGAAATATAGCGGGATGGACAAGCTAGATCACGACAAGATCTACCAAGAGTGGAAAGAATGGTTCGATAGGAGGGTTTAATTCAATGGATTTTGAGGAAGCCGATGAAGAGGAACTCTTGGTGGAATATGGAGAGCATTATTTGAAATGGTGCAAAAAGATAAACGAGGTTCTTCCTAAGGACCCAGAAAAAATAGAAGAGAAACAACGAGAAGATGAGAAAAAATTGAAGAATATCGAAACTGAGTTGCGAAGTTTGAAAAATGATCTGAATAAGAAGAAAATCAAACACGGTTCTGACAGTAAAAAGTACAGAAAGAAGAAGAAAAAATTTGAAAAAAAGAGGAAAAAATTAGAGAAGAAAAAAGATAAGCTAAAGCAACAGGACTTTCAGGATGCAGTAAGGTTTTTGGGATGGGATTTAAAGGTTCATCAAGTTTTGACTTTCGCTGGTTTTATCTCTATAATTGGCTTGATCTCCGTAGGAATCACTTTTTTGGTCCTCTCTCTCCTCGGTATCGGGTTATCTAGCCTACTGATGTTCGCACCCGCGCTGATATTGGTACCGGTAGGATTGTTTGTTTTCACTGCTAATTATCCTGAATTTTTGGCGAAAAGAGTACGGGTCAAATCCATCGGTAGATCGCCGACGTGCATCAATTATATGATCATGTCTATGTCTTTGAATCCAGCTCTAGATCAGGCCGTGAAATTCACCTCTAAGCACACAGATGAACCTCTTTCGACTGGATTCAGAAGGATGATATGGGATGTCATGATGAGAAAGTACTCTACTATAGAGGATTCTCTTGTGGACTTCGCTCTCAAATGGGGGGAATGGAACGAGGACCTTAGACAAGCATTGTATGTGATCAGGAGTGCCACACTAGAAACCTCTTCGGCAAGAGTTAAAGAGGATCTTGATAAAGCATATGATGTCATACTCTCGGGTACGAAATCCACTATGGAGGATTTTGCTTCTTCTCTTTCTGGACCTACGATGGTATTGTTCGCTCTAGGTGTCATTCTACCACTGGTGATTGGAGCCATGTTACCTATGCTCTCAATCCAATTGCCCGGAACCGCCGGGATGGGAGCAATGGAGGAAGCAGGCACTACAGGAGCGGAGGAATCACCGATGGTCAGTACACCTTTAATAGTGTTGTTGATGAATTTTGGTTTTCCATCAGCTGCTGGGATATATTCATATTATATCCTAGGTAAGAGGCCGGGTACGTCTAAGCCCCCTCAAGTAGATAACCCAGTTTCTCCGACAAAAAGAAAAATACTTCTAATAGTTTCAATCGTAGGCGGGATTTTTATATCATTATTCGCCTTTGAACCCTTATCAAAGTACTTCATCCTTGCTCCGGGAAGTTTCCTCCCAGTATTATGGGGGGTAACTTTTGCCGTGTCCGTTTACTTACTGGGAACAACGATAAAGCAGAAAATGAGGAAGGATGAAATTTCCCAAATGGAGGACGAATTTCCTAACGCTCTCTTTCAACTGGGCAACAGGATAGCAGAGGGAAAACCTGTAGAGAAAGCTTTGGAAGATATTGAGGAGGGAATAAAAGGTACTGAAATTTTAGACTTATTTGAGGACATACGGTATCGGTTGAAAGTTACTAGTCTTTCTCTTGAAGATGCTCTCTTCGACGAAGAATTAGGAGCGTTGACAGGGCATCCTTCTAGAACTATCAAGGGAACCATGCGGACCGTGGTGAAGGCCACTAAGAAAGACAATCTGACCGCCGGAAGGGTCATCACGGATGTCTCCACTTATTTAAGAGATCTAAAGAAGATAGAGAACGACATCAAGGCTTCACTCCAGTCAGCGGTGAGCATGATGAGAAGCACCGCACTATTCTTTGCGCCGATAGTTATGGGCGTAACCACTGGACTCTATAATCTTCTATATGATCAATTCCAGGCAATGCCGAATCCTGCTCCGATGATACCACCTTCTAATTTTTCGATGGTAATAGGCATCTATCTATTTTTGATGACCCTAGTGATAATCTACTTTTCTATCGGTATTCTTGAAGGAGAAGATAGAGTAGAGATGAAGTTTTCGATAGGTGTTGGTCTACCGGTAGCCATGGGTATATACACCTTGACAAGCATCTTTTCCCAAACAATGATAGGTGTTTAAAATGACAAAAAAAGAGATATTTGGCAGAACTGAAGAGATGATAGAAAAATTCGGTAATAAAGGAACTGCCTACTTGGGTAAAATCGTCAGCTATCCTGCCGGAAAATACGAAGAGGTAGGGTCTGTTTATATCGATTTGGCCTTCCCTCATTGTATGTTGGTTGTCGGAAAGAGAGGGACTGGTAAATCCTACACATTGGGAGTTCTAGCCGAAGGATTTGGATTGTTAGAAGAAAATCTTCAAAACAAGGTCTCAGTAGTTATAATAGATACTATGAGTGTGTTTAGCAGCCTGAAGACTCCAAATTCAAATCCATCTGAGGTAGAAAGACTGAAAGATTTTCAAGATCTTTCTCCTCGCGGATTCGAAGATTACGTCGAAATCTTCATGCCGAAAACATCTATCGAAGAGCAGAAGGATGATGGCCGACAGATATATTATGACCAAAAATTGCAATTGCCCCTATCAGAGGTGGAAGTTTCTGATTGGCTATCACTTTTCGATCTAGAAATAACAAAGCCTGTGGGTTCCCTTCTCAGCGAAGTGATCAGGGTTCTAAAGCAAGAATTCGAATATTTTGGGTTCGAAGATATTTACACCGGTATCGAGAGTGTAGATGCTGAAAATGATACCAAGAAGACTTTAAAAGAGCTTTTCAAGATGATCGAAGATAAGGGACTTTTTGCTGAAAAAGGCACACCGACCAAACAGATCGTTAGAGGGGGTCAATTGAGCGTACTTGATATAAGTTATTTGGGAAGGATGGGTGATCTAGATATGAGAAACATTGTGGTTAAGATAATCGCTGATAAGTTGATGAAAGAGAGGACTCTCTATACAACCTTGGAAATGCAATCCGAGGCTAATCTGATCTCAGAAGATGTAGAGAAGGACATAGCAAAGGAACATCCGATAGTTTATCTTATAATGGACGAAGCTCACCTCTTTCTCCCCTCTGAGGCTGACAAGATCTCATCTGACGTGTTGATAGACTGGGTCAAACTGGGAAGACATCCCGGATTATCCACTGTATTTTGCACTCAAGAACCGGCTGCGATCCACGAAAGCGTGATACGACAGTCTGATCTTTTGATAGCACATAACGTGACATCAAAGGACGATATAGACGCACTCGGGAAGGCTAAACAATCCTATATGTCTAGTTCTGACGATATACAGAAAGTTGTGAGTGAGATGGAATTCAAAAAAGGCTTGGTAGCTATTTTCGATGATAAGACCAGGAGAAAGGAAATGTGTAGGGTAAGACCTAGGTTGAGTCTTCATACTGGGATGGACGCCTCTATATTTTCTACTGATGAGGTGATGGGGGTAGTGAACAAGCCTCCTCCGAAGC
>CAYNOV010000019.1:0-16145 GCA_964398905.1 uncultured Thermoplasmata archaeon | reverse complement strand
CCGGCATCGATCATACCAAAAGAAGATATAACTCCTTTTCTGGCCCAACTCGTCCGTATCCATAGTTCTCCTACGACATCGGGAGGAAATTCTACGTATTCCTTTGTGGAAACGGCGAACCAAGATTCTTTCCTTACTACTGCGTTGCCCTTGGTCTGAGGTTTTCCTTCCTCTACCACTATCTCATCTACGGTAAGATCATACCCGTTAGGCGTTAGATTCTCCTCCCTGAACCCATCGATGACGAGTTCGCCTTTTTCCATAAGCTCTTTTATCTGTGAATCTGAAAGCACCATATTATACCAAACTTCTCCTATCGTGATTCCTACACATACCTACAAATATTTATGGTTTAAGGAGAGGAAGGTGAAAAATTAGTTATAAAACCGTTTTATATCTCACAGGCGATGGTTCAGAGCAAAACTTTTGAGCCCAAGAACTTTCTCGTCCTCCTTATCGCGGTGGTCATGTGGGGCTCCACATTTCCAGCAATAAAGATAGCGTTAGGTGATATAGAACCTATCACCCTCGGCTTATTTCGAGCCGTTTTCGGTCTAGTCCCTATCGCGCTCTTCACCATATGGCTCAGAGGATGGGACAAGACCATATTCCCCATAAAAGATGACTTTTTTCTCATCCTAGGTATCGCTCTCACCCAGTTCTTCCTTCCGTTGGTCTCACAGAACGTAGGGATGACCATGATGGATCCAGAGACCGCAGCCTCTATGAGTTCCCTTCTTCAAGCTACCGCACCCGTATTCACCATATTCCTTTCGATAATATTTTTGGGTGAATACATCGGCATCAAGAAAGGTTTTGGCACCATACTAGCATTGACTGGAACGGTTATGCTAGTGACCAGAGGAGGAGTCGTTTTAAGAGGAGTAACTCTTGTAGGCAATCTGTTACTTCTCGGTAGCGCGATATTTTACGCTGTTTCAGGTCTTCTAGTGAAGAGGGCATTGGATAAACACGAACCTCTCAGTATACTTTCAGTAGCTCTTTTCCTCTCAGTTCTTTTCTTTCTACCCGCAACTTTATTCTTAGAGGACCCAGTTCAGATCATCACCATCGAAGGAGGCTCTTGGTTACTCGCTATCTATCTCGGCCTTTTCGCCAACGGTATCGTATTGATATTATGGTATTATGTTCTCAGGACGAAAGAACTCTCGAAACAGATATTGTTCGTTTATCTTATCCCGTTCTTCGGTATAATCTTCTCTTATCTTTTCGTTGACGAAGTGATCACTATCCAGACCTTCATATTCGGCGCGGTCATATTGATCGGTATAACGATAGCTCAGTATGAGAAGGAAAGATCGTGATCGTCTTTTTCACTGTATATAAACGAAACCCATAATAATTATATATGGGAAAATTTTAGACAGCCTGTATCTTGGGAAAAGCGGATAATCATGATGCAGTGGTTGCAGTCTAAAGTCGTTATGATCGTAGCCGGATTGATACTGGTATCTTCGATAACAGGTGTGTTCTATTGGCAGATAGATTCTATAAAGGAAGAAGAGCTAGAACAGCGATGTGAAAAGATCGCTAGAGTCATAGATAGGACCGGCGATATTAACGCTGAAGTCGTGAGACATAAGATCACTTTCGATGAAGAGTCTCAGGGCATCTATATTTCACCTGAAGTCGGAGGTGATCCTTACTCGATAAAGATCTATCCCGATCTGGTTATGTTGGAAAGTGATGTTGGAACTGCTACAAATCCCTTAGAGGTGGAAGTACATCTATGGGAATCCGAGGACTTGAATCGAACCGGAACACTCGAAACTTCTGAGCAAGAATGGAGAGATTCTAGAACAGAACCGTTGGAGATAACCACGGGTGAGGAAGACATATTGCTGAGAAAGTTATCGTTGTCTTACCAGGGAAATACAAGTTCGCACGTCTTCGTCTCAGGGGTTGATAGTTCTTGACCCTGGTAAGAGAGATGATAAAAGATGAGCGGGGCATCATGTTGTTCGCTTTTATAGGCGTCGTAGTGCTACTCCTCTCGATCTACGCCGGTGCTTATTTTGCCGCTGTAAGGATGGAGAGCCGAAAAGATTTGATAGATGTTGGAGAGATTAGTAAAGTCGAGAGAGAATTGGAAAGGATCGAGAACGAATTGAACAGCGCAGCTCAAGAGGCAGGACTTAAAGCTGTTGAGGAGGTGCGTGAAGATTTTACTGATGAACATTCTTTATTGAGTTTGAAGAGGAGCGTTGAAGAGAGGACCGTGGAGAGATTCGAAAACTATTTTGAGGAACATCACTCGGAAGGTGAAGAGATACAGGGTATGGATTTCAGTTTGAACCTAAGGCCTTTAAAAGAGAACGAGAACGGTATAGAACTGTCTTCGATCTATCTGCAAGATGGAGTTGAGAACGAGTCAGGATGGAAAGAGGTCCCCGCTTTTTTCACAGTCGAGAGGACGGTGAACGCTCACGTGGAAGATCCTTCTTTGGGCGTGATCTCTACAAGAACATTGGATGTAAAAAGTGAAGTCAGGACAGATCTTTTTCTGCTAGCTGAAAGGACCAGACAGTTCGATCTAGCTGAGATAAGAAAGATGGTCGATTGTATGCTTTCGACTTACCTTAACGCGAGGTTATTTTCTGATGCTGTAGATGGCGAGATCGGTTTCAAAGAAGATTTCAGCGGATCCTTTTCTACTGGTTGGATAGAAGACTATTTTCAATCCTATGAAAAAACAAGTAGCGAGTATAGAAAGGAACCATGGGTAGAAAATTCTACAGGCTTCATCGAGGGGTTTGAAAGAGATAAAGGAAATTTAATACCTGATTCGTTGATCTCAGAGTCCGACTTCGTCGCGATCATCGAATCGGCGATTTTGATTGAACAGATCAGGATATTCCGTTCTCATGACGGCGCTCTTCTTTCTTCTGTAGCGGATCATTTTGGAATTGAAGAAGATCGATTATCAGAGGTCATAGGCACTGGAGAAAACAACGCCGTAAATCTGCAGAACTTGATCTTGACGCTTTTCCAGGAAAAAGGATCACTTCCTGAAAAGGTCTTTCTTCCTGAAATGTTTTTAAGGGGAATGGTAGAAGAAGACCTTCTCAGCGTTATAGAGAAAAGTGAAAGTTGGACCAACGTTTCCTTCGGCATGATAAACGAACTGGTCAGAGGTGAGGTAGAAGGAGAGAACAATCGGGAATATAGGGAATTTGAAGATGATCTAGTACCTATTGAAGATCCATATGGATCCAACAGTTATCTGAGAGTGCTTTTCAGTATCTTTGGTAACGCTATGGACGACATCCTCAAAAGCTTCAGAGTCGACTCGACCGAAGTCGAGGGATATGTGTTCGAAGAATTGAAGTCATTTTATCCCATCTCCTGGATGGATTCTATAGAGATAATAGGCGAGCCCGGAGTCGAAAAGATAGTGAAGTCTATACTTCATAGGACCAGCAATCTTTCCATGTCTTTCGGTTTTGATGAGGGAAGCTATGAGACCGTATCTTTTCCTTTTTACTACATGTATTTTCTGAACGACTGGGGTTTTACGGAAGAAAGATCGACCGGTAGAGATCCTATCTCAGAGATCGATAGGGAAGGTATCGAAAGAGGAGTAAGAGATAAGATAAAAGCTGAACTTAGAAGTAGATCTGAAGATCTGGAGGAAAGTTTTAAAACAAAATATTCACAAGCGACAGAGATGATAGCGGGATTCAATGGAACGGACTGGTACGAGCCGAGCGACGAGATTCAACAGGAGGTCTGGCAGTCGTTAAACGAGACCTTAGATCCCTTTTCCAGCCTATCCGAAGATCCCACCTTCGAGTTTTCTGACGACGGCCCTCCTTATATCACTGAGGAGTTAGAAGAACATCACGAAGGATTGAAAAAACGTATCGAGGAGGTTGAGGAAAGTTCTAGTGAACTCAGTGAAGAACCAAAAGAGTATACTAAAACTATCGTGGAGATGCAGAAGAACTATACCGCTAATAGATGGCGTCAAGAGGGTAATGCCTATCTCTATGGTCTAGAACTTTCAGAAGACTTTTTCAATCGTACTGATCATCTATTGACTTCTCCAGCCGACGAACTTTCCCATCCCTATAATTGGTCGTTTAGTTCATTCAGCCTTGAAGATCATATCGATCCTCCGAGGAAGACCGATCAATCGATCGGAGAAAGAGCTTTGGGAAATTTCACTGATGAGATGGTAAGGGAAAGGATTACACCGACTCCGATGGAATTCGAAGGCCCGAGAGGTCTTTTCCGGCTCTTGAACGAAAACTTGTTTCAGTTGACCAATTCTAGAAAAGAAGATGTAGAAAGTAGGCTGAGATCTATAATTTCAGGTGAGGGCGATCCTTATTCTGATAACTTAGGTCCTGACAGATTTTCGGATCTAAAAGTAGAATTGGTGAACGGTCCTGTGAGTTCTAAACAACGAGAAAACTTAGAGAGATGGCCCTTCAAGGTATCGATGGAGGAAACTATCGTTGGATTAGAAGAGGTAGGCTTTGGATTAGAAGAACTGGCGGATGAACTAACAAGTGAAGAGATAGGAGATGATTTTAAGGCTTATTCAGATGCTAGTTTTTACAGGACCGCTGAACGTATCATAGGATCTTTGATAAATAGGATGGAAGAATTCAAAGAGATGATCCTTTCCGCTGAAAAGATCACGGGTTTTTATAACTCGAGGGATGAAACCTCAACAAGAACACCGGTAGTTCACCTGCCCCGAAGTGCTCTCACATTTCATGAATTACCAGAGAGATCTGCTGAAGTAAGATCTTACACTCTAGGGCTTGATGTAGATATGAGTTTCGAAGGGGACTTGGTCGAATTGAACCTTCGTAATGATACCACGACACGGGTATATCCGAGAGAGACTGAAAAAGCCTACGAATGGACAAATCCATTTTCTGATAAATACAGCGATCATTACAGGACCACATTGTTCCAAGAGTATTCTTTGAAAGGATTCGAGATAGAGATTGGGCCCGGAAAAGGAACACCTTTTTCCTCTAAGAGATACTCTTCCTCTAGACTGACCACTTCTTTCGAGAAGACCGAGCACAGAACTTTTGTTGAAGCTGTAACGCCGCAGCCTGTATTGGATAGAGGATACACGCCGAGGTCTCCTTCTTCTCCTCTTGTAGAAAACATATCCTTCGGGAAGAACGTTTTTAATGGGTCAGAAGAAGAAGTTTCAGTAAGTTTTGACGTTCTTGAAGAGGATTTTAAAGAACAGGAGATCCATCTAGAACTGATCAAAAGAGATGATCTTTTTTCATCTCCTATCATGAAGAGAGGTAAACATGTCAATCTAGATCATCTTTACAACGAAGAGACTTCAGCAGATCCTGACCAAGAGATATTGGCTGAAAAGAGTATATTTTTGAACGACACCGGTAGAAAAGATATCGGATTAGATATAGAGTTATCGGATAAGGATTATAAAGGACACTTTTCACTCAGGATGAGATCTGGATTAGAGATAACTTATATGGAGGGAAAAAGAGACATGGAGCAGACCTCTCCAAGTGAAAAAGAATTCCATTCTCCAGTACCTTTCGTGTCTGTTTCAGAGCAGATCTACATATCAGAGGATGAGCGGATTGGATCGGAGGTATTTAGAAAAGAAGGTGAAACTTATGATTTCGATCTCATAGACCAGATACCTCAAGATTCATGGATCATCAACAAAGACGGTTTCGATCATCTGATCGATTTTGAAGATAACAGAGCTGTCAGAGAGGTATTTTCCGGCCTGTACAGAGGTCCGTTAGCTAACGATACGTTCGAAGATGTTAGGTTCGACCCGGTCTTAGAGTTTGACGGTAACAGTGATATCAACATCCCAAATGGAAGTGAATACGGCAGACTTCTTAATACTGATCTGATACCTTTATACATGGGTGTAGGAGGAAAAAGCGCTGTTCCTGTTGGTATGATACCTCACGAGATCGAAGAAAACGGATGGCAGAGATCATTCGAATCTTTTCTTGATGAGCCTCATCTTTTCGACTTAGAGACTGAAGAAGGTTTTTTCTTCCGTCAAGATATAGATAGTTATCATGGTAGTGGAAGGGTAAATACGTCTTTTCAACAGGTGATCAATTCTTTTGAAGACATAGATCATCCCGGATGGATGGATCTCTCAAGACCTGGATCGGATGGCATCGAACTTCTGAGAGAAGCTGGATTGATCGATGAGTTCTCCGAAGCGAATAGAAACGGGAGAAAAGATCTGCTGCTCGCTGCGTGCTATGCTCCAGACAGGATAGATACAGTGAGAGAGCTTGCAGGAGATTCATTTGAACTCGGACCTGTGGCAAGATCATTAGATATCTTAGGGGAGGAAGATACCAGTACTCTTTTAGATTGGATCAAAGATGAACGTGCAGAAGATCGGTCCTCAGAACTGATGGCTTTTACTTCATTTGAAAGAAAGATGCTGAGAAACCTAACGGATGGATCAGATACTGAAGATCTTCAAGAGGCGCTGTACGAGTTAGATGATCGTTTAGAAGGAATGGATTTCGCAGATGCTAGATATCGATGTATCGAGAACTTAGATGATATCCAAGCTCAAAGTGATCTTTCAGACGAACTTGACGGAGATATCTTATCGAAAGCCGCAGTATATGGAATGAGGCCTTCAGCACTAAAAGAACTGATCGAAAAAAAATCAATGGATGCTGAAATACTGATCGATTCTATGAGGACTTTTTCCGACTCACCAGACTTACAAACGCTTATCGACGAGATGAACGCTGGAAACTACCAGCGAGTTCCTTCGCTCTATGCCGCCGGAACCATCGACGGCGAAGGTATGGAGCTATTTCCTTTTGGAGAAGAGAGACCTTACTTGATGGTAAACGATAAGATGGTGCATGCTGAGATAACAACAGAAGATTCTATCAGTGAATTAAAGGAGCACTTAGACATAACGTTGAGAAAAGTTTCCGATGAACTTCCGTCTGAAAGAATAGAAGTCATGATATTCGCAACGAATATCTCTTTTGAAGAAGACGCATCAGAAAAGTTACGCAGCTATGCCGCTGAAAAAGCGGAATATCACGATCCTAGGTATCAGAACATTTCACGAGTCTCTTTTATTTTGGAAGAAAATAGGGAAGTTCGATACTTCCATCTATGATATCAACGCCATATGTGAAGGGTCAGATCCACCTGCTGTTCTCCTATCATCAAAGTAGAGCTAGAAGCTCCTCTATCGTTTGGAAGATCTTCTTCTCCGTCGATTTCTTGGATGTTTGAAAGAACCAGGTCTGACTCCCGGTACGAGGAAATAACAGCAAAATTGTACTTACTAACTTCTAAAGCGCATTTTCTATAGATATCTTCGATATCGTTTTCAAGCCTCGATAGATCATAACTGAGATCTTCATCGATATCTTCCCTGTGATCGAAGTGGTGGTACTCTTTGATCGCTTCTTCCACCGTGATGTTTTCATATATCACATTCCTGTCTTCAGGACCACTCTCATTGGTGAATACAGTATCTTGTATAGTTGAGATCAACGCTGTTCTCTGTATGTCTTGAACGACTTCTCTTCTGATCTTGGAAGATCTTAGCTCTCTTTCCTCAGTAAAAGGAGAGCCCATGACTTGAAAGATCAGGAGTGTGGCCAACACCATCAAGACCGCGAACATCATACCATCCACTATTGAGAGAACGCCTTGATCGCTGTCTCTATGAGAGATCAGTCTTCCCATACTCTCACCTCGAGGGTACCGATCTCATCGACTCCATTTGGACATATCATGGATACAGGCGCGGTGTAAGCACTGATCTTCCTTTCAGCGTTTTCTTCTGGTAGGTCAGTCCCGAAAGAACGTTCGAATCCTCTTTCATGGTCTTGGAACGAGACGTTAGATCGGTAGTTTTCATGGGATAAAAGTTCCTCTTCTATGGTTTCATCTTCGATCCTTTCCAATTTTTCGATAGAGAATGTGTTCTCTCTTTCGAACAGTATCTTTTCGTAGTCCTGTATATCGTTTTTTAGACCGATGGTCTTATCTTCCAACTCCATCCTCGTTTCCTCTTTTCTATTGGAGTCGGAAAGATGGTAGAGTGAAGTGGTGAAGATGGTCAGAACTACTAGGACCAGGATGAACAATGGTATATCGAGGAAGAAACCTCCTACTCCGTCCTTTTGACGAGCTAAGCTGTTCCTGCGCATATCTTCATTTTTAGAAATCGGAAATGGTGAGGGGATAAATTATTTTCGCATGCGAGGATGAAAATGTTTTTAAAAAGGCATCTATTCCCTCTCGATAGTCGAGATGATATCGAGGCGCTTGACAAAAGACGAAAGAGCTTTAGAAGGACTCCCACTCCAGCTGATGATAATCGCACTGGTGTTATCTATAGGTTTACCCATAGTCTATAATTCTATCAGTGGTTACGATTCAAGCAGGATGATGCAGGAGATGGAAGAGCAAGCGGTATCTATAAGTGAAAAGGCGAGACAGGTATATCTTCATGGAGAGGGCAATTCTGACGTCATCGAGATAGAATTACAGGATGGGATATTTCACAGTGTTGAGTTCTTTGAGTTGGATAATGAAAGTGTTGTAGGACAGATAAGATGGGCTATAACAGGTGGTTCCGAAGACAGACATCTGCTGACAGAGTTCCCGCTCTTTTTGGAAGAGTCACCTCTCAGGTTGGATGAAGGTGAACACAGGTTGAGTGTAGAATGTAGATCTGGGAACAGAGCTGATATGGATGAGGAAGGTCTTTACGTTGAGATAACAAAGGTCTGACAAGGTTTGAGGAAATTCAGAAAACTTTTTTAAAACAAAGCATCATCTCATACCATGCGGGAAGAGATATTGGGTAAATTCAAAAAATGCGCTTCTAAAGTTTTTGACAAGATAGATTCCGACGCGTTCAAAAGAGGGAAAAAGATGGGGGAAGGCGCCGATGGAACGCCTACCAAACTCATCGATCAGGTGGCCGAGGAGACGGCTCTCGATCATCTTTTAGAGAATACTGACTTTTCTGTATTGAGTGAAGAGGCCGGTCTGGTCGAACAGGAAGGAGATGGTTATGTAATAATGGACCCGATAGATGGGACCAACAACTCGATACTCGGAATACCGTTCTACTCGATATCTCTTGCCTATACTCCTGTTGATCTATCTGAGGTCGAAGTAGGATATGTGAAGAACTTCGCCACCGGTGATGAGTATTATGCCATCGAAGGGGAAGGAGCTTTCAAGAATGGAACTAGCATAGAGCCGATCAAAAAAACATCCGATAACACGTTCTGTATATATCTTGGAAAGTATGCACTGCCAAAGAGTGGCGAGATCGCCTCTCGCGCGACCAGAGTACGTTCCCTCGGCTCCGCAGCCCTATCGATGTGTATGGTGGCTGAAGGCGTCTTCGATCTTTTCTATCATCGTACCCCCGAGAAAAAGAAAAGTCTGAGGATCACAGATCTCGCCGCATCTACTTTGATCCTGAGAGAAGTAGGAGGAGAAGTTTACGAGGGTGAATGGGATATTTTGGAGATGGGTATCAGTCCGGACGAACGAAAGGACGTTATCGCGATCAACGATGAAGGTATCAAGGAGGAATTATCATGAGTCTTAGGATCGGCGTTTATGGTCTGGCCGAGGGAAAGATCATCAAGAGATTGAAGCATATTGAGCATCATGAATCGATCGAAGATGTCTTCTTCGAAGAAAACATCGCAGAAAAGCTCGGTGTTGAAGGCTATACGCTCGAAGAGATAGAAGATATGGATATAGATTTTGTTCTGAGCGTAGGAGGAGACGGAACACTTTTGAGGCTCATGCAGGAGATCGATCTCCCCGCTTTAGGAGTGAACACAGGGACCGTCGGATTTTTGTCCTCTACGGAGATAGCGGATCTTGACGAAGTCTTAAAACGTCTTGACAAAGGGGAGTATTTTTTGGATAGAAGGATGAAGCTCGATATCTTTCTGAACGGAGAGAAAGAAGGCGAGTGTGTAAATGAAGTGGTGGTTCACAGCGATAAGATAGCTAAGTTGAGGGAGATAGAGGTTCTACATGATGGAATAACTATAGACAGTTTTCGAGGCGATGGGATCATAATCTCGACACCTACCGGTTCAACATCTTACGCTTTGAGTGCAGGCGGACCGATAATAAATCCATGCCTTGAGGTCTTGCTTTCAGTACCTATCGCTTCTTTCGATCTTGATGCTAAGCCGCATGTACTTCCAGCAGAAGGTTCGGTAGAGATAAAACTTAAAGATGAAGAAAAGACCTCTTTGATGGTGATGGACGGTCAGACCGAATGTTTGGTGGATCACGAAGACGATATCGAGGTTAAGAAGAGCGATAATCACGCTGAATTTATAAGGCTGGAGGATGACTTTTACTGTAAAGTCAAGAGCAAATTGGTGAAAAGATGAGCCTTTTCGGCAGGAAAAAGATCACAGGTATTACGGAACGCGTTCTCAAGATGATCAGCGAGAGTGCTAAAGATTCACATCCAAAGGAATTCGCCGCCGGCCTAAGAGAGATAGACGGTGTGATATCGGAGCTGATCTTGGTTCCTGGAACTGTATCGGGCCCGGTTAGCGCGATAATGAGGCTCAACAACCTTCCCGTCGACTTTTCTATCGTTGGAGTTGTACATACACATCCCACCAGTAATCCGTCTCCTTCGCAGAGAGATCTTACCATGTTCGGCAGATATGGAAGGATACACGTGATAATGGCCTATCCTTATACTTTAGATTCTTGGAAAGCATACGATCAAACTGGCAAAGAGATCGATCTTGAAGTCATAGGTTGAGGATCGAATAATAAACGTCTTCTATATCTTTCGCTACTTGTCCCCAGGTGAATCGCTCTAGAACTCTTTTTCTTCCGTTCTTGCCCATCCTTTCAGCCATATCAGGATTTTCGAGAAGAGTCCTTATCTTACCCGCTAGATCCTCAGAATTCATAGGCTCCGTCAACAATCCGTTTTTTCCCTCGACGATCACGTCTCTCACACCAGGGATATCTGAGACTATGACAGGAACTTCGGAAGCCATCGCTTCCAATGCGACGATACCGAAAGCCTCGAGTCTGGACACTGAAGGGAGTACGAAGACGTCCGTAGCGGCATAGTAATCGGGAAGTTCTTCATTGGGTACACGTCCTGCAAACATCACCATGTCTTCGAGTCCTTCTCTTTCGATGATGTCTTCTAGTTCTTTTCTGAAGTCGCCAGTACCGACGAGGAGGAACTGCACGTCCCGACTTTCAAGGTATTTTGCAGCTCTGACAAAATATTCGAGTCCTTTGTGGTAAACTATCCTGCCGACGTACATTATGAGCTTTTTATCCCCTATCCCCAACTCTTCTCTCACCCAATCTCCTTCGTTTGAAGGATGGAATCTATCCGCATCGACAGCGTTGGGGATTATATCTGCTTCCCTATGCCAAACAGCCTTCGAAGTCGCTCCGTAAGAAGGAGTTGTCGTTATGATCTTATCGGATTTGCTGACCGTGTAGGTCCCAAAAGTCCTTTCGTAAAGGTTTACTATCAACGGACCGAAGGTGTAGGGGATCTCCAGGTCGCAGTGGTAAGTGAGTACGAAGGGAACATCTTTTTTTTGGGCGTTCCTCACACCGAGGAATGACATCAAAGGAGGCGGCGAATGACTGTGGAGTATGTCGTAATCTTCTTCCAATAGAACATTGTTGATACCGGGCACGATAGGTGTTGAGAGAAAGATCGTTAGAGGTTCTACTCTCTTGACGGGTACGCCTTCGACGACGTCTTCTTCCTCCGTACCTTCGAGTTTTGTGGTAACGACGAACACTTCATGACCGCGATCTATCAACTTTTTAGAGAGCTCTAAAACGTGAGATTCCACGCCTCCGAGGTGCGGGTAAAAGTAGGGGGTCAATTGAGCTATCTTCATTGTATCTTACTTTTTGGACTTATCTCGCCTTGAGCTATAGTGCCGGGACCTATGAAGCTTTTTTCCCATATTATCGTTCCCGGATCTATCATGCTGTTTATACCCGTTTTGACTTCGTCACCCATGATCACGCCGAGTTTTCTTCTTTCAGTACATATGATTTCTTCACGATGGATGACTGATATCTCTTTTTCGTCCAATCTCAGATTGGCGATCTTCGTTCCCGAGCCGAAGTTGCAGTCCTCTCCTATCACGCTGTCTCCAACATAGTTGTGATGAGGCACTTGCGTTCCTTTCATGATTATGCTGTTTTTAACTTCGGAGGCGTTGCCCACCTTACATCCTTCGCCTATGAAAGTCGCGGGCCTGATATAGCAGTTCGGACCTATCTTGGCTCCTTCGCCGATAAAGATGGGACCTTTCAGGTAAGCACCTTCTCTGACGATGGAATCTTTCGAGATGTAGACATCACCTTCGATGTGAACGTTGTCTTCCACTTCCCCTTCGATATTTTTTTCTAACGAGTTTTCCATGATCTTCCGGTTGGCGGATAACATCTCCCAAGGCCTGCTCAATTCGTACCAGGAGTCCTCAGGGAGTTCGAAGCCGTAGAGTCCTGAATCTTCCATCAATATCTTCAATGAGTCTGTTATCTCGAACTCTCCTCTTGGAGATCTCTCAGTTTCTTCTATAGCATCGAAGATGCTGGAGTCGAAGCCGTAAAGACCAGCGTTTATCAGATCGCTTTCCGGTCGTTTGGGTTTCTCTATTATATCTACGACTTCTTTTCCTTCGAGCAGCAAGACACCGTAGCTTTCAGGGTCTTCCACTCTAGACATCGCTATCGTGGGAGTGTTTTCTTCCAGAAAGAAGTCCACGAACTCGTGAAGTGCTCTTTTTGGAACTATCACGTCGCCGTTCATGCAGATAAATTTGTCTTCCACATGTTCTTCCGCAAGGCTTATCGCATCGGCTGTCCCCAAAAGCTCGTTCTGCCTGACGTATTTTATTTCAGCTTCTTGTGAACTTATGCCTTCTTTTATCTTATCGCTTTTCCATCCTATCAGGATTATTATCTCGTCGACTTTCTCTTCTATGTTGTCGACAAGATGCTGCAGTATCGGTTTTCCTCCTACAGGCAACATAGGTTTTGGTCGGTTAACGGTCAAAGGCTGCATCCTAGTTCCTTTTCCCGCGGCCAATATGAAAGCTTTCATCATATCTCCTCCTGTATTTCTTGGAAAGTTTTTTTCGCTTCTTCCACCATATCTTTCATTATATCTTCGTCTTTACTCTCGATGGTTATCCTTATCTTCGGTTCTGTCCCAGAAGCTCTTATCAGGGTCCATCCATTTTCGTTTTCGATCCTTATACCGTCTATGAAGTTCAGGTCTTCTTCTCGATGATCTTCTTTATAATGTTTTACTAGGCGAGCCATCACTTCATCTTTGTCTTTGACTTGGAAAGATTCTTTATGTCTTGGGTAAGAGGGAAGTTCGTTGATCTTCTCAACAAGGTCTATCTTATCGCACAGTTCTGTCAAGAGCGCCGCTGCGTAGATACCGTCCGGTCCGTAACCGATCTCAGGAAAAATCCACGTTCCCGAAGGCTCGCCTCCAAAATCCGCCTCTTTGTTCTTTAACATCTCGGAAACGAAGACGTCTCCGACCTTTGATCTGTAGACTTTGTCTGTCAGTTCTTCGATGATCATCGAAGAGTTGACGGGAACCACGACTGACTCTGAGTACATCTCCGAAAAGAGAGCTAGAAGTTCATCGCCTCCCAGATATCTCCCGGTCCTGTCGAATGCCACGGTTCTATCCGCGTCGCCGTCATGAGCTATGCCCAGGTCAGCGTCCGAATTTTTAACGAGCCGTTGTAGAGAGGAAAGATTTTCCTCGACGGGTTCAGATGCATGTGCCGGAAAGGTCCCGTCGGGCTGAGCGTTGAGAGTTACTACCTCGCAGCCCATCTCTTTCAGCAGATAAGGTGTTATCACGCTGCCGGCTCCGTTCGCACAGTCCAACACGACTTTCAGTTCGTGAGTCCTATCCACCAGATCTAAGATCTCTGACATGTGCTCTTCGACCGCGTCTGGATAGATCTTCCCGGTTCCAACATCTTCCCATGATGATAGAGAACGCTCTCCTTCTATCCTTTCCTCTATCTCTTTCATCTGTTCCGAGTCGAATGAACTACCGTCCGGATTCCAGAGTTTTATACCGTTGTCTTTAGCCGGGTTGTGAGACGCGGTGATCATCACTCCGCAGTCGAATTTCTTCGTTGAGTGAGCTAGAGTCGGGGTGGGAAGAAGACCAGCGTCTCTTACTTCCGCACCGGTCGAGGTTATACCTGACGCGAGGGCTGAAAACAACATGTCTCCCGTGGGTCGGCTGTCCCTGCCAACGATTATCTGGTCGTGGTCTTGAGCTACCGCTTCGCCTATCTTACGGACCAGCTCTGGAGTTATCTTTTCGTTGACGGTGCCGCGGATACCCGAGCTACCAAATAACATTCACATCTTCTCCTGCTATATTTGTTATACTTGCGAGAATATAAATCCTTTGTTAAATCTCAAAAATATTAGCTGATAGTAGTAATATTTAATTAAAAAGAGATATTTCATGGAACTACATGGAAACTAAAGACGATATCACGATAATCCCGGACGAGAAGAGAAGGAAGTGCGTGACCGGTATAGACGGTCTGGACACTATCTTGAACGGAGGCATACCGAGAGGTAATTCGGTATTGATCACCGGGAGTTGTGGTACCGGCAAGACCACTCTTAGTTTGGAATTTTTGGTCCACGGCGCTAGAAAAGGAGAGAACTGCCTTTTCATATCTGTGACCGAAGCTTCCGAGAAGATGTTGAACAATGTAGTTCCTTACGATTTTTTTGACGAGTCGTTGATCGAAGAGGGAAAACTGAATTTTGTAGATACTCCCGATATATATGAAGAGTTGGGATTGCGTGATAAAAGCGAGTTCTCCTTCAAAGAGATCAACGAGCTTATCGATAAGATAGAAGAGTTGGTGGTGAAGAACGACATCGAAAGACTGGTCGTTGATTCGGTGACGTCGATATGTTTTCAATTGAAGACCGAAGAGAAGATAAGAGATTTCATGTTGAATCTCATGAAGACACTTTCCTCTCACGGCTGCACTTCACTTTTGGTATCAGAGATCTCTCCGGAAGCGGATAGGTATTCTCAGTACGGTGTTGAGGAAGCTATCGCCGACGGCATAATAATGATGGGCAATATGGAAAGACAGGGCGACCTGCTGAGGACTTTGCAAGTCGTGAAGATGAGAGGCACCGATCATTCTCGGGCCAAATACGTGTTGGATCTGACGTCCGTTGGAGTTCTGTTGGTCCCGATGCTGAAAGGCGGGGGCTTCGACGCTGGAGGTGAGAAGAAATGATCAGTATAGACGATCTTCCGGAGAAGTTGGAGAGTTTAGAGGCGGGTTCCGCAGTTGCCTTGAAGGTGGACGTCGAGGCTTATTTCGACGTTATAACGGCGTTGACCGACGACTTTCCAAGAGGTAGGGAGATGCAGGTCATCTATACGACCAGTACGATATCTTCTTCCACGATAATACAGGTTTTGGACGCGTTCGACATCGACAGGAGCAGAGTTCAGTTCGTCGACGCGGTTTCTTACATGACCATGGGCGTCGACAAACAGCGTGAAGGCGTGACCTACGTCGAAAGTCCGACGATGCTTGAGAACTTGAGTCTGAAGATAGAGTATCTACTGAAGAAGTATCCCACTGAGGAGAACACCGTGGTGATAGATTCTATCGATTCACTGGCGATACACAACGATAATAGGATACTTTCCGAGTTCTTACACATCTTGATATCTAACCTCCGCTCTCACGATTGTTACACGTTCATAATGTCAGTTTCCGAGCAAGATTCTGAGGACATCGATAACATGCTGGCGATGGTCTGCGACGACTTCATAGAGATAAGCTCTTCTGAGTGATCTTTTATTATTTTTTGGATTTTTTTTGACCAGAACAATTAAATAAAATAAAAAATCTAATAATTGATGCAGGTTTGCGCCTGCGGGAGGACTTAACCTATGAAAAGATTGAATAGAGATATGGAAGCTGTGTCCCCCGTTATCGCTACCATCTTGATGGTCGCGATCACGGTCGTTCTGGCCGCTACGCTGTACATGATGGTCGGCGATATCGGCGGAG
>CAYNOV010000018.1:0-16203 GCA_964398905.1 uncultured Thermoplasmata archaeon | reverse complement strand
GACCATTATCTCTTTTACGGACATCTCCGGTTTCAAACCTTTAGCTACGACCTTTTTCTTTATATCACCGTCTGTCAAGAAACCAACGACCTCATCGTTTTCAATAACTACTACTGAGCCTGTGCCGAACTCTACCATCTTTTTAGCGGCTTCTTGAACACTGCTCTCAGACTTTACTCCTATCAACCGTTTCGTGACAAAGGATCGTATTGGCATATCGATATCGTAAAATTTTGGTGCCGCTTTACTCATTTTCTACCACCGGTTCCAATTCGTTTATTATGTCGATCATGATCTTTCTTATCGTGGATTCCATATCAGAATTGGTGATCACTCTCGCGTTGTTCTGCTCTGCTTGACTGATGTTGTAATCCTGAATCTTTTTTATATTGTCGATATTTTTTATATATCTTTCAGGGTCTCTATGACTTCCCTCGGCTCTCGTCTTGAATCTTTCTTCATGTTCACTCTGATCGGGAACGTCTAACACGTAATGAAAGACGTAACTCTCTTGTCCACTTTCGATATCTAAATATCCTGGTACTAGATGAACACCGTTTATTATGGTATTCAAACCTTCTTTCAGACCTCTTTCTATTATAGCTTTCACACCTATACTCACCAATCTTACTTGCTGATCGAACCCGTATATGATCTTATTTTTTACAAAAGAGGCTTCTACAGCCTTATGGGTTGAAAAACTCGATTCGTGGAGTGCAGGCATGATCTCATATGGAAGCATCTCCCTCATGATCTCTCTTATAGAGTCACTTCCTATTATCCTGTTAATACCCAATCTGACGCCTAATTCAGAAGAGATAGTGGATTTTCCTACTCCTGCACCTCCTCCTATCAGTATCAAAAGAGGTTTATCTAGATATCTTATCTTCCTAGAAACTCTGTAGAACTTCTCTTCCTCTTCATATCCCTTCCTGAGAAGTTCCTCTCTTACCATCTTTTTTATTTCCTTGGAACTTATCTCCTTCAAATCTTCTTCTTCGATTTTACTATTGATTTCCCTGACGATTTCATATATCTCGTCTAATGTCAAGCCAGTGATAGAAAGAGATCTAGCTAAAATACCCTTTGAAAAAGGATATATCACACCTTCTTTGGTTACCTGGATCATCTTACGCCTCCGAACCTTTCTATAGCTTTTTCATAAACGTCTGATACCGCATCTTGAAAATTATCGACTGTACCTCCTACAAGTACCGATTCGTTGTGCATGAAAACTATTTCAACTCCTTTATCTTCAGCTGTCTTTCCAGCTATATCTATCGATGCGGCCTTGATCTCAGTCAATAGAACTTCAGCCTCATCTATACTTTCTGCTAGGTCCTTTTTTAGTTCATCTCTGTTAGATAACTTATCAGAATAGCCCACCACTTTTGCTCCGTATTCAGACTCTAGATGTTCTATTATTTTTGTCGATATTTCTTCGGGTGCGGTGGTCGCGACGAACACTTTCTTCTCCGAAATATCTTCAAGAGGCTGCGGCCTGAAGACCGTTCTTGCGATGTCGATATCCGGATTCAGTTCTTTGATACCCTCCTCTATCTTTTCGACCTTCTTTTTATCTGCCATGGGTTCCTCACACATCGTGATTATCGCTAGATCAGATATGTTTATCCTGTACTGTCCGAAATATTTAAGGATGTTATCTATGGGTTGAGATGCACCTATCACAACTATTCTAGAATCGGTCTTAACAGGAGGAAATGTAGAACCAGAACCTTCCATGATAACGAAGTTTTCTTCAACATCATTAGCTTTCAAGGCACCTTTGATCACGTTGGAGGAGAACGGATTACCCGCCATACCTCCACCACATCTTCTGCATCCTATCGTAGCTGTTTGCGCTAATAAAGCATCTTCCCAATAATCAGATGCTGCATGCCCACCTTTTTCAGCCACCTTTAACAAAGTCTCAGCGTTCATCGCCATCCTTTCTGGTTCTATATGATCAGGTTCCGGAGGACCCCCTCTACCCATACATACTATCACAGGTTTTTTTCCTTTTTCTTTCAATTCTCTAGCTATCGAAACGCTCACCCCAGTTTTTCCCACCCTCTTTCCGGTACCTATTATCGATAGGCTGGGTTTTTCCAAGATTTCCTTCTCTTCAGGAGGTGAGAAGAAGAAATCAGCTCCCAGATAAGATACTCTTTTCTGAAGGATCGAAGAAGCGATCTTGAACCTGTCTCCATAATCGAGAACGGGCTCGTCAGATAGATCGACGATCACATCCGGTCGATACTTATCTATCGCTACTCGAAGTGTTTGGATCGAAAGCTCGTCTTCATCATCACTGGTAAATACTTCTATATCCTCCTCTCCTAACTCTTCAACAGCATTTTTAACTTTTTCTGTTCCACCAAGAAAGATCAGTGCTTTTATATCCGCGCCTACCTCTTTTAAATCTTCTAAGGCCTTTTTTGTTACAGGAGGATAATGTTCGCCATCGACCAAGCAAAGTATTTTCTTATCAAGCAGGATCTGTTGAAAACTAAGATCAATATTCATCGTTCTGTTATCGTTTCTATCAATCATCGAATCTCCCTTATCGGATATTCGCCTAATGATAGATATAATTTGTGTGGAAATAGATATATGACGGAAAAGATTACTATGATTCTAGATTATCTAGTATCCTCTCTAGATATGTTCTCAACTTTTCTTTTTCTTTATCTTCAAAACCTTTCAGCATCTGGTTTTCAGCTTTACTGTCCAATTCCCTTATAAGGTCCTCTATCTCATCTTTTTTTTCAGTGAGATATATTCTTGAAGCTCTTTTATCATCAGGATCTTTCTCTTTTTGTATGTATCCTTTTTCGACTAAACTTTTTATTATCTTAGATGTAGTTGATTTTGATACGTGTATCATCTCACAAATCTCTTTTTGAGTGACACCGTCTCCTTTTTTAATCAGCTTGAACAGAAGTGGAAATTCCCCGCGATTGAAATCGTATGGTTCAAGTTCTTCCCGGATAAAATGGATCAGTTTCTTATGTACTATCTGATAAAGCTTGTGGATAGAGTCCTTATCTGAATATTTGCTAACCATCTCATAACTCTCATAAGAATCTAGATATTAAATCTTATCACGAATCTTCATCTCTTTCTCTTTCAGGTGGTCCGTCTTTCAATCTATGAGATGGTTTTCCAGTAGGTTTATCATCGATCACTTTTTCCTTCCACCTTCCGGTTTTGTACACTCCTAAAGCCAAAAAGAATGCGATAACATTGCTAAGAGCCATGCCGGTCCAAACACCGGTAGAGTTCATCGAAAGGAAGATAGCGAATAGAAAAACCAGAGGAAGTCGTAGACCCCACAGTCTGACCAAACTCAACCCCATCTGCAATCTTGTGTGACCTGAACCGCTCAGAAGAGAGGTTACGCCTCTGAAGACCCCGAAGAAAGGCATCGCCAAAGAAAAGATCAGCAAGAAATTGGCTCCTTCCTCAATGACTTCTGGCGATTCAGGGATGAATATCATTATCAAGTTGTTCCTGAGAGCGAACAGAATTATCGTGAAAAATAACATGAGACCTGCTACGGCCAAAAATCCCTTTTTCGCTACTTCTTCAGACCTGTCCATGTCATCTGCACCGAGAGCTTGCCCGACCATGGTACTTATAGCCATGGCAAAACCGCCCATTATCAGGAACGTTATGTTCAAGATTCGGTTGCCTATACTGTAAGCGGCCCCTGCAACCTCAGGATTAGGAAGTCGATAGATCACTGCCCAAAGTATGATGAATCCTATTGAGGTACCGAATCTTCCTATACCTGCAGGTACACCGATATTTAGGAATTTTTTCAATCTAGATATCTTTGGTTTCAGATAAGATAACTTTATCTTTAAACCTACTTTACCAGAAAAGAGCATGTAAGTAGCGTATATAGAACCGATACCTCTACTCATTATCGTTCCTATAGCTGCTCCTCTGACACCCAAACGGGGAATAGAGTATCCGAATATCGTTGGGATCGTTATCTCTAAGGAACCTAATGCCATCACGGTCCCGGAACCGAAGATAAGTATAGGATTGATTATCATGTTCAGCGTTACGGAAAATGCCGTGATCTTCATCGGTGTTATCGTGTCTCCCCATCCTCGTAATGTGAACATGAACGCGAAAAATAAAAACATGAAAGGAAGTCCTAAAAATATGATCTGGATGTACTGAGTTCCGTAATAAGCCAGTTCTTGTTCACCTCCCGTTAAGATGTTCATGAATGCGGGAGTCATGAAATAACCGAATATGCCTATCAGAAGAGATGCAGTTATAGCTATGAAGTATAGCTGTCCAGCGGTGCGGTCTGCTTCTTCGTAGTTTTTCTGACCAGTATACTGAGAGATGAGTGCTAATGCAGCTATACCAAAACCCATCTCTATCGACATCATCATGAACACTACAGTCCAACCTTGACCGACCGCGGTAACTGAATATTCAGCAACGGCTGCGTCTGGAATATTCCCAAGCCAAAATGTATCGATAAGATTGTATAGAGTTCTTAGAAAGGTCGCGATCATCATAGGCCATCCTAATTTGAACATCACCGCAAGAACGTTCCCTTCAAGTATTTCGTTCTTTGTCGGTTTTTTCATCCTTTCTTTGAAGAAAGTATATGCTCCTTCTCGCCTGATGCCTCTGAAAATTTCACCGGGCTTTTTTATGATGCTCTTTAGGAGGTGGATGATCCATCTTAAAATGTCAAACTTGTCTCTATCCATCTATACTACGAGCACAAATTCAGAGTCGACTATTAAAAGTTTTGCATCGCGGTGCAAGCATTAAGACAACATGATAACGTGTTCAAAATAAAAACGAGATCCTTCAAATCAGTAATCTCTACATATTCAGATCGTAGTTTTTCCGGAAATAAAGCAGGTCTCGTACCCAAATTTATTTTCTGCGATCTCTTTTATCTTTTTCACTCCAAGAGTTTCCGTGGCGTAATGACCCGCGAATATCAAAGGCATGTCTAGATCGATAGCTTCATTGTAGGTGGTGTAAGTCCTTTCACCTGTTATGAATAATCCTGCTCCGTTCTTCTTTGCTGATTTCAGAGCTTGACCGCCTTTACCCGTCAATATGCCTATTTTTTCCACACTCTTTTCCCCTTTCAAGATGAAAGTCTCCGTATCGAGTTCTTCCTCAAGTTCATCAGCTATATCGTATACTTTTTCCTCTTCCTCTAAATAGGCCATCCTCGCTATCTTGGTATCTTTGTAGTCCATGAATGCATCTCCAATCTCTGCATCTATTTTCCTTGCCAATTCAACGTTATTTCCTATTTCAGGATGTACATCTAAAGGAAGATGAGCACCGTAAAGAGCGATATCATTTTTTATCAGATTCTGTACAATCTCATAATTTTTACCGGTCAGCGATGAGAGTCCGTTATTCCATATCAGTCCGTGATGAACGAAGATCATGTCTACATCTTCTTCCACTGCTTTTTCCACTATATCTTTTCTGACGTCGACTGCAAAAGCTATCTTTTCGATCTCTTCAGGAGAATCCACCTGGATACCATTTTCGCTCTCATCCTTTATCTCATCTATAGATAAAAGTTCATCCAAATATTCAACAAATTCTGATTTACTTATCATATGATACACCGCTAACCTCAAAAAATACAAACTAGATATCTCTTTTGGTCGATTAATTATTTATACCTCTACCTGGTAAATCTGTTTCAGGAATATGAGCGATAGAAAAAAAATACTTGGTATAGTTTTCGTAACTATATTGATCCTCGCAATCGGTATGAGCGTCGGTGAGAACGAACCCGAGATAAGGGTCACATACAATGTTGTTGAAGATGCTCATTTAGAGATAAACATAGAAGGTGTTGACGAGGGAAATGAGATAGATCTGTATTGCCCTGAGAACGACTTGGTGGGATCTTCACCGATAACCGCTGACGATATAACCGACCGCTTTATTGGAGTCGTTCAAGCAACTGTCGAGGTTCCGATGACAGACGAAGGGAATCCCTCGCCCGGTGATTATAGGATGGTTGTCAGCGATCATACGGAGGAAGAGATTTACGAGGATGAGATCACTTTTGATGGACCAGATATCGAAATAACAGATGTTGGATTGGATACTGAATACGAGGAAGACCTAGAGGAATGGGAGATCAAATATATCACTATAGATGTAGAGAACGAAGGAGACCTATCTATATTCCTCAGCAGCATGGATCTGACAATAGGTGAACATTCCGAAAATATCGAATTTGAGCAGAAGTTCGAATTGATGCCAGATGAGAACGTACAAGTCGAAGAAAACATAAGTGTGATGAAAGAAGAAGGTGATCACTCTTTGAATCTAGAACTCTATTCTTTCGGAGAAGAGATAGTAGCCTACGAGGCAGAAGTTACCATAGGCTAGCGAACTCATAGTTTAGGGATATCGATCTCAAGTAAGTATGGCAAAAGATTATAAATAATCTATAACTTCCTGAAGATGGTGGAAAACATGACGTATTTATTTTCAGTAGATATCGAAGGCATATCAGGTGTAGTCTCTGGACCGCAGTGTAAGATGGATTCTAAAGAGTACGATAGAGCTCAGGAACTGATGACTAAGGAAGCTAATGCCGCTGCAAAAGGAGCTTTTGAAGCCGATGCCGAACAAGTCTTCATAACCGACGGACACGGAAAGATGAGGAATATAATCATCGAAGATCTGGATGAGAGGGTTGAATTATTTAGTGGAAGACCAAAACTCCTTTCGCAGATGGAAGGATTGAGTGAGGAACTCCAAGGCGTCGGCTATGTCGGGTATCACAGCTCAGCACACAGTCAAGGGACCTTATCTCACACGTATTCCGGTGCGGTTGTCGACAAACTCATGATCGGAGATGTTATGGCTAGCGAATTCGCTATGAACTCTTTTCTCGCGGCTCAGTACGACGTTCCAGTTTTCTTCCTAGCAGGAGATGACGAGATAATCCGCGAAGCTAAGGAACTTTATCCCGAGATCCCTCATGTGCAGACAAAAAAAGCCACTGGCCGCTACAGTGCGAAGTGCAGACATCCAAAGGTCGTAAGAGAAGAGATAAAGGAGACAGTGGAAGAAGCCATAAAAGATGATAAAGGCAAGATAATAGAGCCAGAAGAGACACTTTTCCACGTCTGGTTCAAAGACGCCGGCAAACTCGATAATTTAGAACTCCTTCCCTCGGTAGAAAGAACCGGATCGAAAGAGTTCATCGTAGATACGGGAGATATCGAGACCAATTACAAGGTATTCCGTGCATGTACGATGTTGGCTACAGTGGACTCTCAGTGAATTTACAGTTAGCTATATCGTTGACGATGTAAAAAGTTTATAACCGATATAATCGATAGGTTCGAATGAGGATGAAAAAACATGCCGCTAGATTCGGATAGATGCCACTTCTGCGGGAATTGGACCAAAGAGTACAAGAAAGTGGGCGATAGGAGTTTCTGTAAGGATTGTGTGAACGATCTGATGAAGTTGATCAAAGAAGAACTAGAGTGATCATAGAGTTATCTCAATATCGTAAACCACTTCTGGATTCTCTTTATGAATCTTCCATAGATCTTCTTCTTTCAAAATACCTTTATCATAAAACTTGAACGTTTTTTTTGGAACATTTTTGATACCGAGAACGGCTCCAGGCCGATCAGGATCATCGAGATAGTCCGTCTCCAACATGAATCTGTTTCCCTTTTCAATCGCTTTTTTTATATTATGCTCGTTGGCGAGAACAGATGGAAATAACCCATGGTTCTCTTCCCTCCTGACCAGAGGAGGCGAATAGTGTTTAACTATCTTTCCTCTAGCAAGTCCAACTTCGTCTGCCATCTCACCTATCTCTTTGCAAACATCTGGAGTGGTGCTTTCAGTATGAAGAACTACAGGGAAATCTCCATCGGCGGCGAGTTCCATCCCATACTTCATTATCCTGTTGGATGCATCTAAAATTTCATCAGAAACGTCGAAGTGCGGTCTTCCTATTTCACCCAAAGCCACGGCTTCGCCCTCTTCAATGTATTCTACTGCGAGTTCCATACCCTCTTTCAATATCTCTTCACCTTTTCTAATACCAACTTTATCTTCGAGTTGGACTAGATCGACAGGATAAGGTCCTAAAGTCACGAAGATTTCTACAGAAGTCTTATCCATAGCTCTTTCTGCCAAACTTACCGTTCTTTCATATATCGGTTCATAACCTTTCTCATCCCAATCTCTCAGATCGTGATATGGAAGGTGAGATAAAACAAGGTGTGTTCCTCCAGCTTTTTGGAATTTTTTTACAGCTTTCACATTGTCTCCTCTTTCCTGTAGATGTATGTGATTATCGAATATCGGCGTATCGATATTGTTGGAGTTCATGTTCACACCGAAGAGTTTCCCCTTTTAATTATTTTGCTAAAACTCAGAGTTTATCCTACAGGGCAAAAGGTTAAAATGATTAGATTCTTCTTTGAAGTGTCTTGACTGAAGTTGTCGTAGTAGGAGCGGGTCCCGCAGGTCTAAGGGTCGCAAGAAAGACTGCAGAAGCAGGTTTCAAAACTGTCGTATTGGAAAAGAGATCTGCGATAGGAAACCCCATCCAATGCGCTGGTTTAGTCAGCCCTAGAGTTTTGGACTTGACTAAAACTGACAGCGTAGTATCAAAACCCAAAAAAGCAGTGATAAATTCGCCCTTAGAGAAAAAACTAGTCCTAGAAAACGATGGAAAAAGAGCGGTCGTTATCGACAGAGCCGAATTCGACAGAGAGATGGCTGTTAAAGCTTCTAGGGCTGGAGCTGAGATAAAGCTAAAAGCCAGTGCTAAAAGTATCATCCAGGGTAAAAAGAGAAAGGTCGAATTCACACAGGACGGGGAAACTAAAACGATAAAAACCGATATGGTGATAGGTGCAGATGGTCCAGGTTCTGTAGTAAGAAGTTCGGCCGGTCTTCCATCTCCACAGGAATTCCTCTCTGCGGTGCAAGCGGTCGTTCCTCTAAAAGACGATATTGTGAAGATATATCTTGGTAATGACATCGCTCCTGGATTCTTTCTCTATGAAGTACCTTTCAAAACAGGTAAAATCATCGGTTTGGCCAGTGAGAAGGGTAATACTCATCAACGCCTCATCAAACATTTGAGAGCTAGAGGTTTAGAACGAAGTGTGATAACTTACCTATCTGGAACTATACCTCTGGGGAATCTGGATAGGAGTGTTTCCGATGGGTTATGTATAGTAGGAGATTCCGCTTCCCAGGTAAAACCCCTTTCCGGGGGAGGTATCTTTTTTGGTCTGAAAGCCGCAGACATCTGTTCAGACGTAGTTATAAAAGCTTTGGAAGACGGTGATGTCAGCAAATCGCGATTGGATGAATATCACAAGAGATGGCAGAAAGCCATAGGAAGAAGGATATCTAGAGAGATGAGAGCTAGAGAAGTGTTCAAAAATATGTCAGATAGGGATATAGACAATCTGATAGAAACTTTGAGCAAAGAAAAAGTCAGAAATATCATAGAAGAAAAAGGCGATATAGACAATCATTCGAAGCTCATAAAACCTCTACTTAAAGCGGCTCCTGAACTCTTGAAGTTTACTGGACCAGTTATCAAAAGTCTTTTCTAAATATGGAAAATAACCGTATTTTTCCTGCATATAAAACATCACAGCCAGTATTCCAGATACTGTTGAAACGATCCCTAAGGCGTATTGAGGCAATCTAGAAATGGGGTCTTTCACTTCGAATGAACTGTCATAAAGTAGTCCACTGACATCCAGTCCTTCTAAATCCACTCCATTTTCATCTCCTAAGGCTTCATACCATTCTTCTTGGGTAAAAAAGCCCCTAGATCTCATAATTTCTCTCTCTCCACTCATCCAAAATTCCAGTTCAAATCTTAAAGAGTAAACACCTTCGTCCGTATCTTCAAAAGATTGTATCTTGAACTCTAGCTCTTCGCTTTCGTCGGAGGAAAGTTCATCTAACTCTCTCATCGAACTTGTTCCGTTTTCGTCCAAAATAGGAGGTTCATCCACCTCTGAGATATCTTTTTCGATATCGAGATGATTGTAGTGATATATCTCGACTTTAAAAGTTATGTTTTCCATGACACTGTTTTCATCTTCTGGGTATGGATTTTTGACGGTCAAATATAAGGTTCCCTCTTCTCCAGGCTCTATACTCGGTGTATTGATTTCTTCGATTATCTGATTGGTGTATTCTGGGTCTGAAATCTCAAAAGATGCTGATGATATTGATGAAAGAGAAACTATCAGGATGAAGACTATAACTAGAGCCATATATCTGTGACGCATCATCAATAGATTAATCGCTGAGACTATAAAATACTTATGTGACCATGACTCATAGAGTAAATGAATGAGCGAAGAAGACCATCCCATCATCAAAGTTCGGAAGGAAAAGGGTCAAAAGACACTACGAAAATTAAAAAGAGAAGATAATCTAGACTCTGATAGAAGGATAAGGAGCGAAGGAGATCTTTTGATCTTTCCGGTCAAGGAAGATGGCGATCTATCTGATGAAGAACCAGAGTTTAGAGAGAAGAAGATAAAACCTTTTAAACGGATATTCGAGCTACTCGATCTACCGAATTCTAAAAAAGATAAACTTCCAGATAATTGGGAGATGATAGGGGACGTACTGCTGATAAAATTGCCTGAGGAGTTGATCGAACATAAAGATCAGATAGGAAAGGTCTACGCTGATGTATTGAACGCGAAAACTGTGCTCCTACAAGGGATGATCAAAGGTAAAAAGAGGGAGCCAGAAGTCGAAAAGATTTACGGTGAAGAGACCGAAACGATCCATATCGAAAACGAGATCAGATATAAATTAGATACTTCCCAACTCATGTTCTCCAGCGGGAATATCGACGAGAGGATCAGGATGTCAGAAGCTGTGGAAAAGGATGAAACTATAGTCGATATGTTCGCAGGTATAGGTTATTTTTCTCTTCCTATGGCAGTCCATGGAGAGCCCGAAAAAGTGTACTCTTTGGAGATCAATTCCACCGCTTTTAGATATCTAGAAGAGAACGTGAGGTTGAATAAAGTAGAGGGTCAGGTCGAACCGTGGCACGGTGATAACCGCAATTTTGCATTTTCTAACGCTGATAGAGTCATCATGGGCTATCTCCACGAGACTTGGAGATATCTCGATAAAGCGCTAGAATTTTTAGACGGTTCAGGTTTTATACACTATCATACTAGGAGTATTGATTCCAGGTATCCTCAAGACGTCAAGGATGAATTGGATGATAATGTCAAAACCGAATTTAAAATACTCGATATCAGACGTATAAAGTCCTATGCTCCTCACGTATTCCATGTGGTTGCCGATATCGAGTTATGAAAAGTTATCGATGGAAATTTATTTGTAGATAATTCCAACTATTAGGTAACGATATGAAGGAAGCCATGTATTGGGAGGAAAAAGAAGAAGATAAAGTTCAGTGTCATCTATGTCCTCATAACTGCGTTATCAAAGAAGGGAAGAGAGGGATATGTAATGTGAGAGAGAATCAAGATGGTAGATTATATTCGTTGGTATACGGTAAGGCCGCTTCTTTGTCTGTTGATCCTATCGAAAAAAAACCGCTCTATCATTTTCATCCCGGTTCTAGAGTTCTTTCTTTTGGAACTATGGGATGTAATCTCGCCTGCAGCTTTTGCCAGAACGCCTCCTTATCCTGCGGAGACCCAACAAGTCCTTTCCTCAAGGAAAAGTCAGTTGAAGATATAGTCAAAGAAACGATGAGATACGATGGTATCGCCTGGACCTATAATGAGCCCACTATCTCTTACGAGTTCAGTTACGATGTTTTCAGAAAGATCAAGGAAAAGAGCGATAAGTATACTGTTTATGTGACGAACGGATATATTGAAAACGAACCATTGAAGGATATATCTCCCTACTTAGACGCGATGAATATCGATATCAAAGCCTTCACAGATAAGTTCTATAGAGATATAACCGGTGCGACACTTCAGCCGGTTTTAGATACTGCGGAGACCGCTGTTTCTGAAGATATACACGTCGAAATAACCTACTTGATAATCCCTGGTCATAATGATTCCAAAAAAGAACTGCAGAGATTTTCCCGATGGGTGAAAGAAAATTTAGGATCTGATACCGTTCTCCATTTCTCGAGATTTCATCCTGATCATGAGATGAGAGACACTCCTCCTACCTCTATCAAAATGATGAATGAAGCTAGGAAGATAGCTGAAAAGGCAGGATTGAGTTTCGTTTATCTAGGTAATATGAGAGCAGATAACGACACTAGATGTCCTGAGTGCGATACCACAATACTTTCTCGCTCTTATTTTTCTTCTGGAAAACTCAATCTAAAAGAAGGTAAGTGCCCGAACTGCGGGAGGACGATACCGATTGTCGTCTAGATCACGGTGTAATCTATCTTGTAATCTTCGTCAAGACCTCTATTTCTTTCTTTTATCTTTTCCAACACATCGTCTAGATCGTTCTTAGAGATCATCAATAGGACGTCTAAACCTTTCTCGGCAGCATTTATAGAAGATTTGATCGGAGCAAAAAGGATATCGGGCTTCATACCTATCAAGTTGCATAAACCGTACTGCATCTCTTCCATTATCCCCAGCTTGTCGTAGTCGATGGAATCTATTTTTGTTAAGATCTCTTCAACGATCTTTTCCGTGTCATCGTCGATATCCGCTTCAAGAAGATATAGCTCACCTAGATCCATCTTGGTTATGCCCTGAAGTCCTCCTACTTTTAGAGGATGTCCTTCTTTTGCCTCGTTCAGGGCAGTACCCATACTTGTAGATCTTTCCAAAGAAGCATGTAAGAAACCGTTCTCCATCTTGAGACCGACTCTGTCACCTTCATTTATGTTTTCTGCAGCTATCGCTGTACACGTTGAAATAAAATTGATATTTTCGCTAGCTTCGTCGAGGAATGTCCCGATCTTTGAAACTACTTCTCTCACTAGTTCCATACCTTTTGAGGTCGGTCGATATGATCCACTCGATCTGTCTATCAACCCTTCCTCTTCCATCTTCGATATGTAATTAGAGACAGCCTGTTCACTCATGTCTAGATCAGAAGAAAGATCTGCAAGCCTATTCGGGCGCTCTACCGCCGATTTGTAGAGTATCAGGAATCTAGTTATCTTTGATTTATCGCGGAGTACTTTCATGAACACTCGTACTGTTCAATGTAGAAGGGATATAATGTATTTTCTTTTTTTTACATATAGAAGGAAAAAGATTTATTATCTCTGACCGTCTGGTTTGGACCATGGGTCTAAAGTCAGAGATAAGGAGGCATTATCGCAGGACTTCAAGAAGTGATAGAAAGGATCTGATAGCTCATTGGGATGAGGAAGAATATCACGAGGAAGAAATCAAGAAAGTTTTTTCTGTCATTTTTCGGACCAAAGGATGTTATCGATGTTACTCAGCCGGATGTTCGATGTGTGGATATTATACCGATACCAATCCAGATATAGATGATGAAGACATAGAAGAACAGTTGAATGAGGCTCTCTCATATTACGAAGGACAAAAGATAGTGAAGATATATACCTCAGGAAGTTTTATGGATGAAAAAGAGATCGACGATAAAACTGCTTTGAAGATTTTGAAGAGTTTCGACGCTGATAAGATCGTGATCGAAACGAGACCTGAATTCACCGATAAAAATAGAATAAAAAGATTTTCTAAAGCCGTTGATGAGTTAGAAGTGGCTTTAGGACTAGAAAGCGCCAACGACTTCGTGCTTCAGAACTGTATCAACAAGGGTTTCACCTTTCAAGATTATAAGGACTGCGTCGACAAAATATCGGATCTTGTTTCTATAAGGACTTATCTTCTTTTAAAACCACCTTTTCTCACTGAAAAAGAAGCTATAGAGGATCTTCGAAATTCGATCAGAAAGATATCCGATATCACAGATATGATCTCGATCAATCCTGTAAATATACAGAAAGGAACGCTGCTTGAAGAGTTGTGGCATAGAGACCTATACAGTCCCCCATGGTTGTGGTCATTGGTAGAGGTGCTTTCTTCACTCAATGGATCGAAAGTGCCTATAGTCGTCTCAAAAGCAGGACTTGGTTCGGAGCGCGGGGCTGCTAACTGTGAAAATTGCGATGATGAAGTCATCGATCTTCTAGAAGAATTCAATAGAAGTCAAGACCTAGACCTGATGAACAAATCACCCAGTTGCTCTTGTAAAGATAGATGGAAGCTTGAAAAAGAGATAGCTCCTTATCTTCATTTCAGAGGTTCGTCGAAGATACTACGCGACAGATACACTGGATATGTCTGAGTGCCTCATCATTATCTTTCTAGCGATGGAAAGATTCCGTCCTTCTTTTCCTATCGCTCGGGCTTTGTTCTCTTGAGCAACTTCTACTGTTCCGTGTTTTACACCGTCTTTGTTTTCGATCTCTACTCCTTTAACGTTATAACTATAGAAAATATTTCTTAGCAACTCTTCTGCATCTTCGCTGTACTCGATAACGTGGACGTTTCTATCGATAGCGTCGCTGATCTTGGTGACGTTCTTCCCGCCTTTCCCTATAGCTTTCTGTATCGAACCTTTTTCTACAAGGAATATTACCTTTTCAGGGATATCGATGCAGTCAACCACTTCAGTATCAGTTATCTTCTCGAAAACGGAGATGTATCTCAAAGTTTTCTCGTTGAAAGTTATATCTTCTACACCCTTTGCCATATTCATTCCGCCTTCAAAGAAAGAACGTTTGAATTACCCGCGTCTTTTATCGAGAGTGTCGATACCGCGAAAGGTTTTCCCGCCGCAGATCCTAACTGTTGATTGTTGCCTCTGTATCTGTATATCGGCACACCGTTATACTCGTCGCTTTCGCTCAAACTCTCGTCGGGACAATTTGACGCGACGATAAGCATCTTACATTCTCCTTCATCCGCGTTCTCCTTAGCTTCTTTGACACCGAAATCTACCGAACCGGTATTAACGGCCATCCTAATCTCTCTATTTACATCCATTCTGGCACCACCATTGTATAGTGATCGTTCTATCCATCATAAGCCTGGTATTTATGATTTTTTAAAGCGATTTACTCCGCTTCCTCTTTCTTCTTACTCATCAAAGCAGGACTACCTGTATATTTTACGTCGACGTCACCTGTTCCCTGGGTTATCGGTTGTCCCACTATCACGTTCTCCGCGACTCCGCTTAGTTCGTCTTCTTCACCTATTATCGCCGCTCTCAATAGATGCTGACTAGTGATCTCGAAAGCAGCTCTAGCAAGCACGCTGGTCTTTTTACCGGAAACACCGTGTCTGCCTATAGCCTTCAAGTCGCCTTCGTTGGTCATTATATCGGCTACAAGCATCACATGTCTTATATCTACTTCTAATCCCTGTTCATCCAGTGTATTCTTCGCTTCATGTATGATTGAGTTCCTAGCGGCCTCTATTCCAAGGACATTGTATATCTCGTGTGGACTGTTGGTCGTGGTCCTTTCCAAGTCGATGCCGTCCATCTTCAAGACTTCCTCAAGATTTGATCCTTCTGTGTATATTGTGAACTCGCCACCATCTCTACGGATGACACCTCTTTCGATACCTTTGATACCCTTTATCTTCATATCTTTTGCGTTCTCCACCGCTTCGTGGAGTAAGCTGAATTTTCCCTCTTCAACGGTGATACTGATCTCTTCACCGGAAACCTCAACATCACCTTCTATACCTCTAGACTTACTCAGCTTTTTAGCTATTTCATCCAGTTTTAGATTCTTTTCATTCAAACTTTTCATGTCGGGTTTGATGACTATATTTGTTTCAGCCATGTTGATCTCGACATCGGCAACATCTCTAAGTCTTGTTATCTCCAGTCTAGAAGCTATCTTTTTAGCTTCCTCCCTATCATCTTTAATTTCTTCTTCTAGATGCACCTCCATCGAAGGTGTACTTGGCACTTTTCTTGCGTCAACGATCTCGATCATCCTTGGCAGTCCCTGGGTCACACCGATCTCAGCGACACCAGCATGGTGGAAAGTCCTCATAGTCATCTGCGTTCCGGGTTCACCGATCGACTGAGCTCCAACTATGCCTACAGATTCCTTTGGATCGACTTTCCTCTTCTGGTACCTTTTGTGTACTATCTCTAGAATACCTTCGTAATCATCTTCAGGTATGTCGTGATCTTCCA
>CAYNOV010000017.1:0-16850 GCA_964398905.1 uncultured Thermoplasmata archaeon | reverse complement strand
GAAGCTTTATCTAATTGAAATAGTTTTTAAAACTCTCTGATTTATATAGCGAGAGAGGCAGAAATTCTTTATATCATTTTTAAAACTATCAATCTAATCATGGACCGAAAAAGGGTTGTCAAAGAAACTCTTCCTATGCTTTTTCTCCTAGTTTTAGGTGGTGCTCTAGCAGGATCGGTTCTGGCAAGCATGGAAAGAGTTTTGGAGATGATCCCCGGACTGATAATAATCGTTCCCGCTATAATAGATATGCGAGGTAACATCTCTACAACTTTAGGTTCTAGATTAGGATCGGCCTTTCATCTAGGTCTCCTTAATCAGGGTTTGACCTCTGATGTGGGTAAGGAGAATATAAAAGGCTCTTTAGCCCTCAGTTTATTCACTTCTGCATTGTTTCCATTATTTTTATGGATTCTAAGTTTATTTCTACCTTTTGAAGTCACATATCTGATATTATTGACTATCTTTTTGATTTCCATATTTACAGGCGTGAGCGCTGCTATGATCCTTATATTTTTGACTTTTTCCATCGTTGCTTTATCGGTAAAACTCAATATAGACCCTGATAATATAAGCGGACCGATATTGACCACTGCAGGAGATGTATTCACTTTAGTGATAATGTTTGGATATGCTAATGTTTTCGGGTGGTTGATACTATGACTTATCATTGGAAGAATATATTCAAAGAAAGTGCGGTGTTACTGGCGATGATGGGTTTCATAGGAGTGGCGGGAGGTTCTGTTTTGGGTACCATCGAAGAAACCCTTCTTATATATCCTGTATTGCTTTTTTTGGTACCTATCTTGAATGGTGTTGGAGGCAACCTAGGGGCTGTATTGGGAGCTCGCGTAAGTTCGGCGATCCATACGGGTAAGATAGAACCTACATTTACAGATGAAGAACTAAGAGAAAATATAGTTTTGATGATCGGAATGGGTTTTTTCGTGTTCTTAGTATTTGGAATAGGTATGTCAATAGCAAACATTTTCATAGATTTTGGGATAAATACAATGCAGATATTTACGGTCATCATTGGGGCAGGATTTATTACCATCTTATCGATTACTTTGATAACGGCCGCTGTGTCTTTATGGTCACATCACAAGGGGTTGGATCCAGACAATATAGTAATTCCTGTAGAAACCACCCTCTGTGATTTCATCGGGATAATCACTCTAGCTATGATGGTTTGGTTGGTGATAATTAGGTGATAATGTGAAGGGAAAATCTAAAAAGAAGGAATTGGAGGAGGATCATGCCGAGATCGACTACGAAGATACCTCTGTAAGAGAATTGTTGACGCAGATGAAAGATGATTCTGAACTGATCGCAGACCTAGCTTATGCCGCCATGGTATTCGAGAATGAAGAACTCGCTGAAGAGGTCCATAAATTGGAGTCTGAGATGGATAAGATGATGTATCAGATCAGGCTAAAGTCGATGCTTGGAGCTAGAACTAGGGAGGATGCAGAACAACTCAGCGGTCTTTTACAGGTAGCTTCTGCAGCAGAACAGATATCTGACGCAGCAGAAGATATGGCAGGATTACTGGATGCAGATGTAGATCTCAAACCTTTATTACCTCATCTACTGAAAAATGCCGATGAAAAAGTCTTCACGTTAAGGGTAGAAGAAGGATCAGACCTTGTCGGAAAAACGCTCGGTGAACTCCGATTGGAATCTGTGACCGGAGTCAGGGTCATCGCTATACGAGACGATCTCAAATGGATACATGGTCCAAATGGTGAGACTGAACTGGAAGGAGATGACCTATTGATAGTCAGAGCTCATGAGGAAGGATATAAAAAATTGTGGCCGGTCGCACATAAAGAAAGATCTTGGGAGGAGTTGATAGGATGAAAGAAATAGAGGAAAGCATCCTTGAGATGAAGGATACCTCTGAACTCATGCTGGACCTAGCTTACTCCTCTCTTTTGTATCACAAAAAAGAGATCGCTGAAGAAGTTTTCAATCTTGAGCAAAAGGTCAATGATCTGCAAGATTCTGTTTATACCAAGATATTGGAGAACGAAGAAGGTCTAGATCCTGATAAGAGTTACATATTGTTAAAGATGGCCGATTCAATAGAAAGGTTTGCAGATGCGGCGCTAGATATCGCGGACGTGGTTTTAAGAGATATAGAACTTCATCCAGTCATAAAGGAAAGCCTGAAGGATTCGGATGAACATATGGTGAGAAAGCAGATACAAAAAGATTCTTTTTTAGACGGTAAGACAATGGAGGAGTCTGACATGAATACAGAGATAGGTATGAAAGTGATCGCGATCCGGAGAGGAAACAGTTGGGCCTATGGTCCAGATAAAGGTATAAGATTGAAAGCAAAGGATATAATATTTGCTAGAGGTCCTAGAGACAGTGAAGACCTACTTGACGAATGGGTCGGCCCTCAATAGCTAAAAAATCCAAACTTATGGTATACCTTTCTCAAGATCTTTTATAACTTTTTCTTTTTCTTCAGCTTTGACCAGTCCAGAAGCTAAAAGCACTCCTTCCGTACCTAGATCTAAGGCAGCTTCTACGTCCTTTCCGTCTTTTACACCAGCGCCGCAAAGAACTTCGACATCTTGATCGACTTCTTTCACTCTTTTTACAGCCTCTTTGACAAGTTCAGGTTTTGCTGTTGAGACTGAAATATCTCCTCCGATAAGTTCTGGAGGCTCATAAGCGACGAATTCGGGATCGAGCGCCGCGGCAGAAGCAGCCACCTCTGGATTGTTTGCACAAACTATCGTTTCGATCTCCATCTCTTTGCATCTATCTATTATATACTCTATATCCGAGAGTTTAAGACGATTCTCGGAGTGATTGATCAAGGTACCTGTGATGCCAGCCTCTTTCATACTCTCTAAAAGTAGATGACCTGTATTGCTTCCGGGTTCGATCGCGTCTACGTGTTGAGATATTATAGGCAGATCAGTATTTTCGCTAACCATCCTTATATCAGTAGGTTGAGGGCAAACAGCCCAGTTTTTATCACAGTTTTCCTCTATCTTTTGGGTGACCTTTACAGCTTTTTTTCCGATCGAAGTAGCATACGTCTTATAATTGACTATTATTATCGGAGTTTCCAACATTTTATCACTTCAAGATTGACCTTATGTAGTTAAATATTATGGGTCCTGCCTCGATATCGGTGGTGAAAAGATGTTTTCGATTGGAAAGAACAAAATCCTTAAATTCACCTTTTCGGATTCCATCCTATGAAAGCAGTAATTTTGGCTGCGGGGGAAGGCACTAGACTGCGCCCGTTCACTTCGACTGAACCGAAAGTGATGATCCCTGTTGCAAATAAACCTATACTACAGTACGTGGTAGAATCCATCGTCGCCAATGGGATCACTGATATAATAATGGTTGTTGGATACAAAAGACAAAAGATAATGTCTCATTTCGGTAATGGGGATGATTTCGGAGCTGATATAGAATACGTTGTTCAGAGGAATCAACCTCCTACGGATGGAACTGCACATGCGCTTTATCAAGCTAAAAATAAGATAGATGAGGAATTCATATTGCTACCAGGCGATAATGTAGTATCTAAAGCCACAGTTTCTGATCTTTTAGAGGATATGGACGATTACACAATCCTGATAACCAGAAGTGAGTCTCCTTCTAAATATGGAGTAGTAACTTTGAAAAGCGGAGGTGAGGAAGTAAATAGCCTCATAGAGAAACCAACGAGGAGTCCGAGTCATCTTATCTCGACCGGTATATACTCGTTTCAGCCTGATATCTTCTCATATATCGAAGAGATCATGAACGAAGGTCAGTATGATATCCCTTCTGCGGTAGAAAAGATAATGGAAGAGAATGAAATAAAAGCCATAAAAACGAATGAAGACTGGATCGATGCGGTTTATCCTTGGGACCTTCTTAATGTAAACAGAGCTGCTTTAAGTGATGTAAAGAAGAAGTACAGCGGACTGATCGGTGAAAATGTTATAATAAAGGGAAATGTGAAGATAGGTGAAGGAACTAGGATAAGAGGAGGAACGTTCATCGAAGGACCGGCCATCATAGGCGAGGGTTGTGATATAGGACCCAATGTTAGTATATCTCCCTGTACAAGCATCGGCGACGATACCAAGATATCCCCTTTCACCATCATAGATAATAGTTTGGTGATGGAGGGCGTTTCTATCGGTGGGAATTCAACTGTTGTGAACTCTGTGATAGCCGACGGCGTAAATATTTCGTCTAATTTTTCCACCTTCTCAACAGATACTAAGATGGAGACTGAAGAAGGATTACAGAGAGTCAAAGAGATAGGCGCGATGATCGCAGAAAATACCAAAATCGAGGCCGGTGTTACGGTCCAAGGAGGCGTGATCATAGGAAAAGACTGCAAGATAAGACCTGGAAGAACGATCAGGGGGAACATGGAATCTGGATCTACTGCTGTGTGAGATGATAAGATGTGCGGTATAGTTGGTTACATAGGATCAAAAAATATTGCCGAGGTTCTCCTTAAAGGCCTTAAAAGGTTGGATTATAGAGGTTACGATTCAGCGGGTGTTTCAGTAGGTTGTGGTGATAGCATATATCTCCAAAAAAAGAAAGGGAGATTGGATGAACTTTCCTCCGAAGACATACCTTCTGGATATGCAGGTATTGGTCATACAAGATGGGCGACACACGGTAAACCTTCTGATAAAAACGCTCATCCATTTTTAGATTGTAATGAAGAGATCACCATAGTCCATAACGGCATAATAGACAATTTCAATTCGATAAAAGATGAACTGCTTGAAAAGGGACACGAATTCACTTCTGAGACCGACAGCGAAGTGATAGTTCACCTCTTGGAAGAAAATTACGAAGGTGATTTCCTGAAAGCTTTCAAAAATACGGTTAGGAGGTTGGATGGGTCTTACGCTATATTGGCCATGCATAAGGATTCAGATGAGTTATTAGTAACTAGAAACCAGAGTCCCATGGTGATCGGTGTTGGAGAAAATGAAAATATGATAGCCTCTGACGCTCCAGCCCTACTTGAACACACAAAGAATGTAAAGTATTTAGAGGATGGAGACCTCGCAAGAGTGACTGAAACCGAATTGCAGATATGGGATGAAAACGATCAACTCATCGAAAGAGAAACCAAGCGTATCGAATGGGATCTAGAGGACGCAGAGAAGGGTGGATACGAGCATTTCATGCTTAAAGAAATATTTGAGCAGCCAAAGGCCATCCATGATTCGATATTAGGTAGACTTACGGAGTTCGAGGATGTTGATTTTTCTAAATATAAACTAGATGCGGTACAGTTCATCGCGTGTGGAACCTCTGCACATGCCGGATACGTTGGAAAATACATCTTCGAGAACATCGCAAAGGTTCCCTGTACCGTTGAGTTCTCCTCTGAGTACAGACACTCATCCCCGTCTGAAAGCTATCCCTTAACTATCTTGCTCAGTCAGAGCGGAGAAACTCTTGATACTATAGCTGCGACAAGAGAAGCGAATAGAAGAGGTAACGATACTTTAGCTATTACGAACGTGTTAGGAAGTTCGATAACTAGAGAAGCGGATGAAGTTGTTTACACACAGGCTGGACCTGAAATAGGAGTCGCCGCTACGAAAACATTCACTACTCAAGTCGTTTTATTGTATCTATTGGCTATAGAGATAGGTTTGCAAAAGAAAACACTCAGTAAAGATCGTGCGGAGAAATACAAGGACGAGTTGAGAAAGCTACCAAGAAAAGTAGAAACTATTTTAGATGATAAAGATAAGATACAAGAGATGACAGAGGATCTTGCCGAAGCTAAAGATATTTTCTTTGTGGGAAGAAATATCAATTATCCCGTGGCTTTAGAAGGCGCTTTGAAGTTGAAAGAGATCGCATATATCCATGCAGCGGGTTATCCCGCTGGAGAACTGAAACACGGACCTTTTGCGCTGCTCACCAAAGATACTCCAGTCATCGCAATTGCGGTCAAAGATCAGACCTTCGAGAAGATGCTCGGCAATATAGGTGAGATCGCAGCTAGAGATAGTCCAGTTATGGTCATAGGAGACGAAGATAAAGAATTGAATAAGTTGGCCGATCAGGTCTATTTCATCCCTGAAGTGGAACCCATGTTCTCCCCTCTGCTTGTAAATGTGGTGCTTCAACTCATCTCATATTATACTGCTTACAGGTTGGGCAGAGATATAGACAAACCTAGAAACTTAGCTAAGAGCGTGACGGTAGAATGAAAATGGATATATCAAGCTTTTACGAGAAAAACAAAGCCAAGTTATGGTTGATGATTGTCGTAATACCGATTGTTGTATTGGTCACTGGCTCTATATTAGCTAGGCAAATATTCTGGGATTCCTTCCTTTGGAGATATTTTTGGGGTCCTGTTGTCGCAGATGCTGAAGGTGCTCCGGTCGACGGTATATCAGCTGGTTATAATGTAGTGAATACTGCGACTTACGGAATCATATTGGTCGTCTCTTTCCTGGGTATATTTGAACTGATAAAAGATTTCGATATCGAGATAGATAGAACATTCATTTATACATTGATCCCTTGGATAATGCTTGGTGGTTCTCTAAGAAGTTTGGAGGATGCGGCTCTTTTCGTAGATCCTCTAGATAAATTCATGATCACTCCGATGATCTATTTTTTTCTAGGATTTTCAGCATTGTTCCTTATGCTGTTAGGTGCTTATCTATCCACTAAACAATTTGAGCAAAAGACTTCTAGAATTTCAAGAGCCCTCGTCTTGGTCCCGGTCCCGATCATCTATCTTATCATCAGCAATCATCTAGATCCTTTTTTCCTCAGTTTCATCATGATCGTTTTTGTTGCATTGTCTATATCATATCTATTAGGCTTGAAATATCTTGAGTTCAACGAAAAATATCTTTTCTTTACATATGGAATCACTTTTCTTTCTCTCTCTCTTGCTTTTAATCTATATTTTATCTTTTTCAGAGAAGGTACAAATCCTCTCGAACCTCCTATAATAATCGGTTTGGCTACAGCAGTAACTTTATTGTTACTGAGTGTTTTCTGGGTAGCGGATAGGATACCTCTTAGAATAGTGAAAAGTAATTCCTTTGAAGTGCTTGGAAGACCATTGAATCTACTCATCATCTGGACACATCTTTTCGATGCCTCTTCAACCTATAGAGGTATCACAGTCTACGGTTACATCGAGAAGCATGTACTTCCCGCTTATTTTATCGAGATGACTTTTCCTTCGATAATATTCGTTTTAAATATCACATTGGTATTGGTGGTCATATTTGTTTTGGATATTTTCCTGGAAAAGGATTTTACTGAAGACGACAGCCTAAGAGTATTTTTAAAATTCGTTATAATAGTTTTAGGTGCAGCTCCCGCTGTAAGGAACACGTTGAGATTAGCTATGGGTGTATGAAAAAAGATGAGCCCGGGAGGGCTCGGGGCTAGCAGGTTAAGTGCATCCATCCCATCATTTTTTTAAGTATTCTTCTCTTACAGCTTTTGCTTTAGCCATCTTTTGCTCTTGTTCCGCCATCTTCTCGACTTTTTCAGCTACAAGATCGACCCTGTAATAGAGCATATCTCTGACGGCAGTTCTGATAGCCTCTGATCTGGAGGAAAAGTCGTCCATCTCAACCAAGAAATCGATCCGGTCGATGAAACTTTCCGGAAGTCTCACGTTGATCCTTTCAGTATCTGACACGTTTTTCCTCCAACTGTGTGTTGATCCGACACCTTTTATGTGTCGTTTGTGTGTACAACAACATATAATACTTAATATTTAATCGTTTCGTTTTCTCACCGAAAAGACACTAACTTAAATTTAAGAAAAATTTTTATGTTATCTGATTAATGATGTGATGTGAATAAAGTTTATACCATAGGTTACGAAGGAAAAAAGATAGAAGATTTTCTCGATATCCTAGATAAGTATAGAGTGAAGCAGATAATAGATGTAAGGTCCCATCCTAGGTCTAGGAAAGAAGATTTCAACAAAGAAAAGTTGAAAGAAAAGCTTTTCCAGAAAGGTATAAAATACGAGCATATGCCTGAACTCGGTGGTCTTAGAGATAAAGATTATTTGGAGCTGATGGATGAAGGGGAGTGGTTAGAAGCTTTCGAAGAATTGAAAACGTTGATCGATAAAAGAAAAAGCTCTCTTATGTGTCTGGAAAAAAATCCCATGAAATGTCACAGAAGGTTTATCAGTAAAAAATTGGAGGAAGAAGGTTGGGAAGTGATACATATCGGAGAAGGAAGTTCTTGGAAGGAGAAACCACTTGACGAATTCTGAATTTTGATAGGTATGTTCACAAGACTTATTAATTACCATACTCTAATTTGATTACAATGGTGGAGCACTCAAAAGAGTACAGTAATGAGATAAGTTTTATCCGAGACCAGATCAGCAAACATTTTCCTATTTATAGGACTGAAGTAGACTTTGATGTTGTTTCAGTTTATATAAAGGCTCCTAAAGACGCAGAACTAGAAAAAAAATTTGACGATTTGAGAAAAGAATTCGTCCCACAGAATTATGTTCCTAGGCTTACGCAGGAACAGGGCGAACATATAATCAAAGTCAAAAAGCAAGAGGAAAAAACTTTTAGAACTATCAAAGCCAATATAGCGATGTTATTTATCACCATAGGGACCACTTTGATAGCAGGTGCCTGGTGGTGGTCGAATTATGCTCCTGTTGGCGAAGGTATGTTCACGCTGCACAATATCGCTAATGGCGCACTTTATTTCACCCTCCCATTATTATTGATATTGGGTACTCACGAGATGGGACATTACTTTATGGCAAGGTATCACAATATAAAAGCATCATTGCCGTTCTTTCTTCCCATGGCTCCCCCTTTGGGTACCATAGGTGCTTTTATCAGTATAAGGGAGCCTATACCAGATAAAAAATCTCTGCTCGATGTTGGTATAGCAGGTCCGATAGCCGGTTTTATAGTTGCGATACCGGTGACATTGATCGGTCTCTACCTGGGAACTACGATGACCCCTACCGCAGTTCCACCAGTCGAAGGGATCAGACAGATATGGAATTTCCCGGTTATAATAAGAGGTATGACGAGATTGATACCATGGACCGGAGGCGAGACGATCCATCCTACTCTCTTCGCGGGATGGGTAGGATTTTTGGTCACTGGATTGAATCTTTTACCCGCGTCCCAATTGGACGGAGGCCATGTGGTCCGCTCATTGTTTGGAGAGAACGCCAAATATATCAGTTATGGTGCTTTCGCTTTCCTCATAATCGTAGGCATATGGCAGTACATAGGTTGGGTAGTTTTTGCGTTCCTCATACTTTTCCTTGGAGGAGTGAAACATCCTCCGCCTTTGAACGATATAACCAAATTGGACAAAAAAAGATTCGTTGTAGGTGGTATCGCTATATTGATACTATTCATTAGTTTTCATCCTATCCCTGTAGAACAACAGAGCTATAGTTACGGTTTTGATCTGGAGTTGGAGGAAGATCCTGTCCAGGAGATGGTATTGGGTGAGTCCTTCAATTATACTCTGAATATCGAAAATAGAGCTAGAAATGTAGAATTGGAAGACGGTATCGATTACGAGGTAAGTTATCACTTTTCTGACGAAGATTGGCACTCGAGATTCTGGGTGTTCAGAGATGATGGATGGGAGAAGATAGAGACCTCCACTACAGACCTGAACCTTGAAAAAGGTGAGAACCGCACTTATAGATTAGAAGTAGAGCCGACTGAAAACGCTACTCTTGAAAATAATATAGTGTTCTCAGTAGAAACAGAAGTGACTGGTGAAGTCCAAAGGAAAGAGAAGGAGATGACTACCACTATAGGTAGAGACTTCGATGTCGAAATCACTAGCGAGTGGTACTCTCGTATAGAAGACGGCGAAGCTAGATTTGAGATATCCGTGATCAACAAAGGTAGGGATGATTTGTTCAACGTTTCCTTGGCACAGATAAGTGATGAAAATTGGACCATGGAATTCGACATGGAAATGATCGAATTGGATTATGCAGAAAGTGTTGATTTCAACGCAACTCTGATGATTAAAGAAGATGCAGAAAGCGACTTTGAAGGAGATTTCACGATCGTAACTGCAACTATATCAGTAAGATCAGAAGAGACTGGTTTTACTCAAGATCTCGAGGTCATGGGTATAAGAGTGAATTGATAATTCAACATTTTCTGAAAACGGTGAAATGCCTATCTAAGGAACGGTGCACTCTGACTTTATAACTTTCCTTCAAATCTAAATATTTCTCTCCCATCTTAATAAATCTCTTATCAGGGAATATAGCTGAAAGATATCCTCCTTTCTTCAGTCTCTCTCTAGAGGAATTGAAAAGTCTTCTATATATGGGCTCAAGATCTTCTTTCGAGGTAGAAGATGCCCTTCCATATGGTGGATCTGTTACTATTCTATCGATATCTTCCGGTATCGTTTCGGAAACGTCTCCGGTCTCAAGTTTTGCTTCCACTTTATATTTCCTCAGATTCTTTTTACAGCCCTCGATCATCTCAGTGTCTTTGTCTCCTCCTGATGCGGACAAACCCATGCTTGAAGCTTCTATCAAAACTCCTCCAGTGCCACAGAATGGGTCGTGTATCTCACTATCTTTTCCAGGTCTAGATAGGTTTATCAAAGCACGGGTATATCTGGGTTTGAGCGAGATCGGAGAGGAGAAAGGTCTGTTTTTGACTTCTCTACTCTTGAATTCTTCTTTATCAGCTTCGTAAATTTTTCGACCTATATGAAAATTATCAGATATCAAAACGTATATCTCGTGGTCAGGAGAATCGAGATCTATGGGATTGGTAATCGAGATCATCTTTCCAAGATATTCTTTAATGTCTCTTGTTTCAACATCAGGTCGTTTTATCTTCTTCGTTCGAACAGCTGCTGTTCCCGGCGGTATATCCATTTCTCCGTTTAATCTGAAAAAATCTTGCTCAGAAACACTTCTGATCTCTCGAAAAATACGATGTACCAATCCCAATCTTTGACTTAAATACTCTATAGGACAGGATGTACTCAAGGATAAAATGCCTGACTCGTATCTTTTTACTTCAAACTCAAAAGACAGTCCTTCGATAGTGGATAATATCTCAGCCCTAGCCAGAGAATAATTTGGTCCTACGAGCTCAAAAAGAAGATCTCTCATCTTACAGTTTTTCTTCTATCTTTTCCTTCAACTCTTTATCATTGACCGTTTCCACGAAGGCGACCTCACCATCTATTATTATGGTAGGAACATGAGTTATATTGTACTCATCTACCATCTCTAGAACGTCTTTTGGTCTATGATAGTTGACTTCTACTGAAGTCATATCTTCTGTCACTCTTTCGACTGCTTTTCTTGCTGGTGGACAATCGGGGCACGTATCCGAGTATATGAAATCTATTGTTACGTTTTCATCTTCTTCTGTAGACATGTTTTCATTCCCCTATCAAAAAGGGTTATTTTTAATCTTTTGTTCTGTATCCAAAATATCAAAGGTCATCTAGCTTTTCGATCGCTTCTATAACTTCATCGCGCCAACGTTCAACAGATCGTTTTGCCTCTTCCTTTATTTTATCTAAAGGACGCTTAGAATAGAGAAAGTAATAACCTCCGTTCCTGATATTCTGTTTTTCTTTGTATATCAGACCACAATCGGCGAGTTTTTCAAGGGATCTGTAAGCTGTACTCTGGTCTTTATCGATTTTGTCAGCTATCTCAGAGGATCGTAGTCCTTCATCTTCTGATAAGAGTGAAAGGATATTTTTATCTAACTCGGAGAGATCATAGATACATTCGATCACGTTCTTGGATTTCAAACCATCTAGTTCCGGTCCATCTATCATAACTTCTTTCTTTAATTGAATAAACACTACTTAACCATTTTGAAGTTTCGAAGCGTAAAATTAAAATTCAAGTAGGGTTTATCCATTCATAAGCCGCAGTAACTCAGTCTGGGAGAGTGCCACGCTGAAGACGTGGATGTCGCCGGTTCAAGTCCGGCCTGCGGCATTTTTTGGCTATGATCTTATGTATCTGACAAAAGAAGAGGAAAGAATACTTGAAGGGGGATCTGGTGAAGGTCCTGCCAAGGCCATGGAACTTCTAGTAGCTATAGGTAAGATCTATGACGCGGACAAGCTGATACCTATAGAGTCTGCACAAATCGCAGGGGTTTCATACAAAACCATGGGTGATGCTGGACTTCAATTCATCCAGGATTTTTCTAATATAGCTGATGTGAAAGTCAGATCCCTTCTGAATCCTGCAGGTATGGATTTAGAGCAAAAAAATTACGAGTCCGGTGTATTTAGAGATAAACAAAAGAAGCTCATCCGGGCGTATCAAAACCTAGGGATCGAGCTGAGCTGTACCTGTACCCCTTACCTTGCAGGCAACCGTCCAGAACTAGGCGATCATCTTGCCTGGAGTGAGAGTTCTGCCGTCTCTTTCGCAAATTCAGTATTGGGTGCTAGGACCAACAGAGAAGGTGGTCCCTCTGCGCTGATGGCCGCCGTTATTGGTAAAACTCCTAATTACGGACTACATTTAAAAGAAAACAGGAGTCCAGATATCGTATATGAAGTAGAAGGGGGTGTCTCTTATTCTTTACTCGGATACTTGGTCGGAAGAGAGATCTCCGATAAAGTACCCTATTTTAGAGGTGTATCTCCTACAGAAGATCAACTCAAGACTCTTGGGGCTGCGATGGCAGCAACTGGTTCGGTAGCCATGTATCATGTTGATGGAGTGACTCCAGAGTATGACGATTTTGATATCGGTAATCTAGAAAAAGTGGATATCGGAAAAGATGATATACAAGAGGTCAGGGAAGAACTCATGATCGAAAACGAACCGGATGTGATTGTCATAGGATGTCCTCACCTATCGAGTTCTGAACTGAATGATATCGCTGAGAGATTGAAGGGCAGGCAGAGAAAAGACGGTCCCGACTTGTTGGTATATACAAGTAGAAAGGTCAGGGAAGAAAATAAAGAAGCTGTCCGAGAGATAGAAAGGTTTGGCAGAGTGATAAGCGATACATGCATGGTCGTTTCTCCTCTAGAGGAAAAATACGAGGTCGCTGCCACAGATTCTGGAAAGGCAACAGCTTATTTACCAAAGTTGGCCGATCAGGAGGTCATCTACGCTGATATCGAAACCTTGATGGAGATGATAGATTGAAATTGACAGGTAGAGGGATATCTAAGGGTGAAGCTGAGGGAACAGCAGTCAAAGTTCAAAAACCAGTATCTTTTCTGGGTGATGTAGATCCGAATACAGGTACCGTATTTGGTGAGAAAAGCATAACCGATTCAATATTTGTTTTTCCTGAAGGTAAAGGAAGCACGGTCGGTTCTTACGTGATATATCAGCTCAAAAAAAATGGAACATCACCTAAAGGCATGATAAACAGGAGAACGGAAACGATCGTAGCCGCAGGTGCTATAATATCCGATATACCGTTGATCGATCAGATAGATATAGACGTGATAAGAGATGGAGATGAGATGAGTATCGACTATGATAAAGAAGAAGTCGAACTTATAGGTGTCGAGCAGATCGATGTTGTCACCGCTTTTTTGGAGAAGGATGATTCCATACTCTTGGTCAAGAGGAGCAGTGAAGTCAAAACTTATGAGGGTAGATGGGCCGGTGTCTCTGGATATCTTGAAATCGGGGATCCTTTAGAACAAGCAAAGATCGAAATACGAGAAGAAACGAATTTAGAAGGAAAATTATTGTCTAAAGGTAAACCCGTTCTTGCAAGAGACGGTAATAAGGTATGGAAAGTTCATCCATTTCTCTTCCGTGTGGAAGAAGAACCCGAGTTGGATTGGGAAAATGAAAAGTATGAGTGGGTGAATCCCGGAGAGATGAAGGAGAGAAAATCCGTCCCAAAATTATGGGAAGCTTACTCTTCGGCGAGGTGTTCATATGAAAATCAAGATCGATGATGAGGTAAAAGATCTACCTGCGATTTGGATGGAAAACGACGTCATAAAGATGATAGATCAGAGGTATCTTCCTGGAGAACTGAAATTCTTCGAAGCTGAAGATTATAAGGACATCCACAAAGCGATAAAACAGATGATGATCAGAGGCGCACCTGCTATAGGCGTGACTGCAGCTTACGGCATAGCTCAAGCTAAGATACAGGATGAAGATATCAACGAAGCCTCTGAGCACATAAGATCTGCTAGACCTACAGCTTATGATCTTTTCTACGCCATAGATCACATGCTTGAGCATTTAGAGGAACCGAAAGAGGCTGCAGAAAAGTACTCGGAGATGGTGATAGAGAAGTGCAAGAAGATAGGGGAAAACGGTAACGAAGTCATAGAAAAAACTGATAATATACTAACCCACTGCAATGCAGGTGCTCTAGCTACAGTGGATTATGGTACAGCCTTGGCCCCTATCAGAGCAGCGGATAAAGCAGGAAAAAATATCCATGTGTATGTAGATGAAACCAGACCTAGATTACAGGGAGCAAAATTGACCGCATGGGAACTCTACAATGAAGATATATCACACTCTGTGATCGTAGACAATGCAGCCGGTCATTTCATGCAGAGAGGTGAGATCGATATCGTGATAGTAGGTAGTGATAGAATAGTCGCGAACGGTGATATAGCAAATAAAATAGGCACCTACGAAAAAGCTGTCTTGGCTAATGAAAATGATATACCTTTCTATGTAGCGGCTCCAGTGACCACTTACGATAAAGCGATCGATGACGGGATGGAGATACCTATAGAAGAGCGTGACGCGAGCGAAGTTACCGAGCTAGAAGATATAAAGATCACGCCTGAAGATTCTCCCGCAAGAAATCCAGCATTCGATGTAACTCCAGCGGAGTATATCGACGGATACATAACCGAAAAAGGCGTATTTTCCACCTCTGAATTGAAGGAAAAGTTTTAGTTGAGATACAATCCGAAAACATTTAGTTAATAAACACATGATATGATATCAGATGAGCAAGGAATGGATCTCGGCTAGCGATGTAGAAAAATATGGATATTGCCCTCTCAGTTGGTGGTTGAGCAGGGAAGTAGAAGAAGGGGTTGAAGATGAGAAATTAGAGCAGGGTGAAAAAAAACATAAAGAGTTAGGTAGAAAATTTAAAGATCTTAAAAACAAGGAAAATAAGATAAATCTTCTAGAGAATACTATATTAGGTTTAGCTATCTTAACAACGATGGTTTCTATTTTTGGAATTTCGTTTTTAGCTTCTGATGAATTATTCAGTAAAATATTTGTTGTACTTGCGCTTATTTGGTTGTTAGCAGCTACTTTTTTCCTCTATATCGGTGAAAAGTTCAAAAAGATGATAGAAGAAACGGAAACAGAAAGGATCATCTTGATATTCGCGATGATAGCTACCATGCTTTCTGTTTTTAGTTTTTCTATACCTATCAGAGATCGTTTTATAGCTCAGACAGCTCAGGTGATTTCGCTTTCATGGTTGATAGGTGCCTCTTATTGGCTGAAGCACTCCTTGAAGATCAAAACCGAAACTGAAGAGCAAAGGAACGATCTAAGTCTTGAAGAAGGAGATATAGAGTATGTAGATGATCTAGAAGAGGATTCAAAGCTTCTGAGGTCTGAAAGATATGGTTTGAGAGGAAAACCGGATATCATATTAAAGAAGAACGGTAAGCCGGTTCCAGTTGAGGTCAAGACCGGAAGGGTTCCAAAAGGGCCTTTTTTCTCCCACATATTACAAATTGCTGCTTACTGTCTTCTTGTAGAAGAAGATCTAGGGGAGAGTCCACCGTACGGTCTGATACGATATGGAGATACCGAATTTGATATAGAATACGACTCTGATCTAAAAAAATTACTTCTTGAAAAAATGAACGAGATGAGAAAGCTTATGGAGACGGAAAAAGTTCATCGCAACCACGATAGAGAAGGGAAATGTCGGAACTGTTCAAGAAGAGAGATATGTTCTGAATCACTCGTTCAAACTTGAGTCTATATCACTCTTTTTTTCTATCTCATCCATCTTGTTCTTTATGTGTTCAACGTCTCTTCTCATCTTGAGCATCTCTTCTTCAAAAGTAGTGAACTCTCTAGAGGAAAATATGCGATGTGATATGTACATGCCTATGAAAACAGCTCCGATGACTGCTAAAAATGATATCAAGACCAGTCCAAAGACAAAAGCGATGAAGTTGTGAAATATATCTTGGAATTGTATCCAACCACCTATTATCGCGATACCTACAAGTCCGAGGATTATTATAGAGAAGCTTATGACTTTCAATGATAACGGTATACGTTTCATATATTTTCCTCCATCAGATCTAAGACCTCAACGATAGGTAGTTCGTCCATATATATTGTTTCTTCATCTCCATCGTAATATATTACCCTAAATATCGGCTCTTCCTCTTCGACATCTTCAACATCAGGTTTTACGGTAAAAGTTGCATTGAACTGGTATATATTTTCTTCCCTTTTAACTTCTGCCCGCAACTTGAATTCAGACATATCTGTTCTATGCTCTAAGCTGTAACTATGATTCTGACTGATCTTTGTATCGTTTAGAAACAAAGTGATATTATCGAATCTTATTATCTCCATACCTCGTAGATGGATTATAGTCTCATTCACCTCTTGATCATAATCCATTACCAATCTAGGTATACCTGCACCAGGTGGTTCCGGCTGGTCTACACAGCCGAAAGATGCTGTCACCAGTATGAGAATGAAAATCAGCGGCAGGTATTTTTTCATCACTATACAATGATAAAAGGGTTTAATTAAGTTTTTTAAGATTTGAAATATGTGGAAAAGCGGACCCTCGGGGATTCGAACCCCGGTCCTCGGCTCCGAAAGCCGAAAGGAT
>CAYNOV010000016.1:6585-17084 GCA_964398905.1 uncultured Thermoplasmata archaeon | reverse complement strand
TAGTCTTTTCTTTCCACCTACCAGTTCGGAAATAACCGTAAGAGAAGAACGCGATGAGTGTATCGCAAAAATTTGAAGCAATCAACGTAATTAACAACTCAGTGTTTATTTTTCTTTTTGATATCCATCAATAGATAAACTTATTTAGCCAAAAAAGCATAATCCTTTGGTGATAATCATGGTTGTGGAGATAAGGAGGTTAGCTCATTCATCGGTATTGATCAGATCTGAAGAAAAAAACATCTACATAGATCCTTATAGACCCGATTCTTTGTCGGGAGATATCGATGAGTTCTATGAAGATCCTGATAAAGCTGATGTCTTACTGATAAGCCACAAACATCACGATCATTGTGATAAAGAAACTTTCAGAAAGATGTTAGATGAACAAACAACCATCATAGCGCCTGAAAATTGTGAAGGAGAGATAGACCAAGAGTTCGTAAGTCTAAATCCTGAGGAAAACTTTGCCAATGATTGGTTAAAAATCAAATCTACACATGCCTACAACATCAAAAGAAAGAGAGATTCGGGAGAACCATTTCATCAAAAAGGTGATGGAGTCGGTTATCTGATAACTATCGGAGGAAAAACCATCTATCATCCGGGAGATACGGAAAAGATACCTGAGATGGAACATCTTCAAGATGTTGACGTAGCTTTCCTGCCCATCGATGGGACTTACACCATGGATATAGATGAAGCGGTAGAGGCTGCGAAGATCATCTCACCCAAGATTGTGATCCCTTTTCATGAGAGAGATGCGGCTCCTAAACGGTTTAAAATAAAATTAGAAAGTGAAAGTGATTTAGAAGTGAATTTGCTGTGTGAAGGAGATTCGCTTATGATTTAGAATAAAAAGGTGATAAAGATGAAAGCTATCGTGATCTATTATTCACAGACAGGGAATACAGAAAAAGTAGCTAAGATGATCTCTAGATCCATCCAGAGTGAAGGTATAAGTGTGAAAACTATCGCTATAGATAGAAGTCAAAAGAAATCTTACGAAAAGAATGTAGAGGATGCAAAAGAAGAAGTCAAGGCAAAAATAGAGTCTATAATAACGGATCTGAGTGATTTTGATCTTTTGTTCATAGGTACTCCTGTCTGGTGTGGAAAACCGGCTACTCCTGTCAACGCTTACATGGACCAATGTGAGGGTTTAGAGGATACTAAAGTGGTTCCTTTTCTAACTCATGGAGGAGGTGGACCCAGCATGACATTTGATAAGATCAGAGACGAGTTAGAACCAAAGGGAGGAGAATTTATCGAGGAGCTATCTTTGAGTTCAGAAGAGATAAAAGATGAAATCGGTAAAGAAAAAGTTGAAAAACTCATATCTCGGTTGGTATGATCCATGTCAGGTTCAAATAAAGAGGATGTAGAAGTTATCAAAAAACATGATATCGAAAGTATCATCTCTGGTAGAAAAGATTGGATGGATAAAGAGCTTCTCAGTAAACTCGCTCAAGCGCCTCTCAACTGCATCGAAAAGGAATTTCCGCACTTCGTCTACTCTATCAAATCTGTCGATTCGTTCGAAAGACCTAGAGAGCAGCATCCGATATTCTATGGATGTTTCGACTGGCATTCTTCCGTGCACAGTCACTGGAGTTTGGTTAGACAGGTCAGATTGTTCGACAAACACCCACTGAAAAACGAAATAATCGAGAGATTAGAACAGAACTTCTCGAAAGAAAAGGCTGAAGAAGAATTACATCATCTCAAGAAGAACGAAGATTTTGAAAAACCGTATGGATGGGCTTGGTTCATGTCACTCATGGCAGAGTTGAATCTTTGGAATAGCGAACTTTCTCAAAAATGGGAAAACGATCTATCGCCTATCGAAAATAAGTTACTGGACTTGATCGAGACACGATTTCTGAAACAAGAACGCCCCTTAAGAGTGGGTACGCATAAAAATTCAGCCTTCGCTTTAGAAAGGATACTCGATTATTCTAAAATCAAAGGAAACAAAAACATGGAAAATAAAGTGAAAGATAAATCCTTGGAATTCTTTCTAGAAGATCGAGAAGCACCTATCGAATATGAGCCGATAGGATGGGATTTTCTCTCTCCAGCGCTAGTAGAAGCTCATCTCATGCAAAAAATATTGGATAAGAATGAATTCCTAGAATGGTTCGATAGATTCTTACCGGAACTCAACAATGATGATGTACCTATATTCGAACCGATCGAAGTCCAACTCGATGAGTTGATGAAATTCCATCTCGTCGGCTTGAATATCTCTAGAAGTTGGTGTTTGAGTGATATAGGTAGAGCTCTACCTGAAGACGTTGATCACAGATCGTTATTCATCGAAAGTGCCAAAAAACATGCTGAAGAAGGATTGAAAAATGCCTTCGTTAAAGATTACGGAGGATCACATTGGTTGTTATCTTACGCTCTCTATCTATTCACTAGAAATGAAGATGATGAATACTTACGATAGACTCAACAATTTAAGCTCTATGAAAAGATAAATAGTAAAAACTCATGTCATCAATGGATGATCAGATGGTTGAACAGATCCCCTTAAAAGTCAATGAAACTAGGTCCATAGAAGAACTCTTTCAAGAGGTGAAATCTTATGACCTAGTTTTAACAGTCGACGCACCTCTTGCCGATGCTTTAAATGCAAGGCTTGAAAGACCAAGACTGGGTCACTTCGCTACAACCCCTAGAAGACTCGCTTTGAACGAGTTGAGTCCAGATAAAAAGATATTCAGAGAGAAATCTGAGCTTTTTTTAAAAATAATAGATGAAACGGATATCGATTGGAAGCGTGCCATATACTTATTAGAAGATATATTGAACAGCTGGAAAGAGACCGGCGACCCCACCAATGCATTCAATGAAAGGGAAAATAATGAGAAAGATATAGAAAATATATTGAAAGTGCTGAAGAATACCATAAATCCATTTACCGCTGTAGAGAGGTATACCATACCTGAAAGAAAGAAGGTCGCGGTGATCTCTGAATATCAATTCAGTAATCTTGACAAAAAGGTCCTTCCGGAAGAGTATTCTAAGATAGAGGTTTTCAAAAACTCAGATACGGAACTCTCGTCTTTTCACATATACAATTCTACCACCGAGATTGTCGAAGCTGTCCTCACTCAGATAAAAAAATTGGATCCTAAAGATGTGGCTATCGTGATGGAAAAAGAGTCTCAATATAGGTACCTAATAGAATCACTCCTCCGTTCGAACGATATCCCATATATGGTGTCTGAAGACTTGATCGAAAATGAGACATTTAGAAAATTTTTGAATATGATAAAGGTTTCCTTTTCTAGAAGTGGATTGAGAGTCGAAGATGTAAAACCGCTGATCGATCAAAAAGATCCGATCGATCCAAAAACAGAGGAGTATCTTTTGAAACATCACGATGGTAAACAAGTGGACGGAATAAAAAAACTACTTAAAAAGATACCGGACCTGACTTTTGAAGAACTATTGAGAGAAGAAATGTTCAAAGAAGATAAATATCTGATAAGGGAACATCTTCGGAACATAGGGGTCCTTGAGGAAAAAATCACACCGGAAAGATACAACTCGCTACTACTTTATATAGAAAGTTTTGATATCGAGATAAAAAGTGCTGGACAAGGTGTATTGATAGCATCCCCTAACACATCTACCTTCATCGATAGACCTTACGTTTTCTATCTTGGCATGGGAACATCATGGACTCCAGAACCTCCTGCACATCCATGGATCGACAAAGAACGGTTCGATGAACAAAAGAAAAAAGATTTTGAGATCCTCCTACAAAATGGAGAGCAACAGTATTATATGGTCAAGAACAGCGAGATGGGGCAAAAGATCGTGCCTTCTTTTTATCTAAATGAATTCTGTAAAGAGGAGATAAATTCATTTGAAGATCTAAAACATGAATGGAACAAAAAAATGATCGAGAGCTCCATCCTCAATTTCGAAAAAGAAGATATCGATACAGATCCACAGCCTACTAAAACAATAAGTCAGTCAACTCTGAACAGACTTGCATTCTGTCCTAAAGATCAATTTTTTTCTGAATTGATAGATAAACCTGACAAGATCTACTTCAGAAGTGGAAGAGTCTTTCATGACTTCGCTGAGTTCTATATGAATCATCCAAATAAGTGTAAAGATCTCGATCCGCTTGTGCAGAGCGTGGTAGAGGAGTTAAAACCGTTCTTAGAGGAACACCAATTGTCCGAAGTTAAGACTAGGATAAAAATAGGTATGGAAAATATCGTATCATTTTTAGATGATTATGAGGTAAAAATAAAGAGTCCTAGAGGTTACGAGAAAAAATACACCGAAAATATTTTCTCAGAACTGTTGGATGAACCTATAACTACCGAAAACACTGAAGTCTCCTTCTACAACGAAGAAATAGGGGCTAAAGGCAAAGTCGACCTTATACTCGATGAAGATCATATTGTAGACCACAAATCTGGTAAGAAGAAATCCATCTATAAAATCATGAAACAATCCGATATCGAAGATATAGAAAAGAGGCCTGATTTTCAGGCAAAGATGTATCTCACACATCATAGACAGTATCACGATGGAGATCCGATAAGATTCACTTACTACCATCTACTTGGCAATCTTAGGGATGTTCTATCTGGAGAGGATAACTTTTCAGATAATGAGGTGACTGTAAAATATTTTCCAAAGAACTTCAACGAAATAGTACAAGGAAAAGAGCTCTATGATTGGTTAAAATCATCTAAAACCAGAAAAAAAGTATTGAATAAACTAGGATACGATCAATACAGGGATTTCTTTGAGAAAAAGACGATAGATGAAACTGAAAAGAAAGAAATACTAGAAAGCAAGGCGACCATCGAATTCATACGGTTCTGTAAAGAAAAGATTGGTTCTTACAAGTATGTAGAGAAGGCTTGTAAGAGCATAATGAAAAAATTGATCGAATTCAAGAAAACTAATTATTTTAAACAAGATCTGGATAGGTTCGAGGAATTCCTCGAAAAAAATATCGAAGATTACAACCACTTCAGAACTTCGGATTTTCCGGTTGGTGACGCGGACTTAGAAAAGATCGAAAACAAGGATCTAGTTATTCCAAAGGAGGGCGGGAGATGAAAGAAGTAGAACCCAACAGAAACCAAAAAGAACTGATCGAGAACACTGAGGGTGTGTTTCTAGCGGATGCTGGACCTGGGACCGGAAAGACTTTTACCATCTCTCTGAGGTATTCCCATCTCCTAGAAAAGGAAGCTATAGCTCCAGATGATATCCTACTGATCACTTTCACTAATAATGCTGCCGAGAACATGAAGGAAAGGATCATCAACCTGTCCGATTACAAAAAATCTGAGTTGAGAGATGCCCCGATATCCACTTTTCACAGTTTCTGTCATAAGATACTGATGCGATATGGACATGAAGCCCCTAATATGATCGGTATAGATGATAGTTTAACTCGATCTACCAGTATAATCGAAAATGAGATCCTGGAAAAGGAGCGGTTCGATGATTTTATGGCTGATTTCATCGAAAGGCATCCAGAACACACTGATTTTTACAGGATACTCTATGATAAAACCGAACTTTTAGATCTGATAAAATCACTCGGAGCAAAAGGGATCCTGCCTAAAAAAGATGGCTGGTATAGAAATTCAGAAAGATACTTAGACGGTGATTTCAAAAAGTTTAAGGAATTTTTTGATGAAGCAAACGAACCTAGAGAAGGGTCTAGAGGGCAAAAACAATCTCTTCTCAGGAAAAGACTATCAGGATATAAAAACAAATGCTTCAAAAAAGACGCACCCTCTATCGAAGAGATCAGAGGAGAAGAAAAAACTGTACCAAAAAAATTCGCACGAATTTGTTTCGATGAAGATAGGACTGAACTGAAAAGATTCATACACGATGTGTACTTCGAATACATCAAATACGCTTTAAATAATAATTACCTTAATTTTAGCTTGATGATGATGTTGGCCTTCGTTCTTATATGCGAAGACCATGAACTGAGAGAAGAGATCAGTTTCGATTACATCATGATCGATGAATTTCAGGATACAAATGAGATCGAATTCAAGCTCTCTTTATTGTTATCTGATTCAGGAAATATATGCGCAGTCGGAGATTGGAAACAGAGTATATTTTCTTTCCAGTACGCTTCGGTGAAAAACATATTGGAATTCGAGAGCAGGTTGAAAAAATTCAAAGAAGATCTGAATAAGGATTTTGAGAGGATTAAGTTCTCTGCAGAGATCGAAGACAAAATCAAGCTAAAAAAGAATTACCGATCTACACAAGAGCTCATAGATTTCTCAGAACAGGCATTGTTGGTAGAAGCTACAAAAAAAGAAGATATCGATAAAGAAAAGATCAGGTCGAGGATCACAAGATTAGAATCTGAGAAAAATGAAGGACCTACTGAGATAGGTGCCTATGTGGGTGATGAAAAAGAGAAAACTACCCTCTGGAAAATAACTCAAGTGGTAAACAATGCTGATTATATGATCCAAGAGAACGGCGAAAAGAGGAGGTTAAGATATGAAGACGTAGCTGTTTTGACCAGAACTAGAAAATTTGGACTTTCACTCTTTGAAGAAGCTAGAGAATACGATGTGCCCGCCGCTTATGAGGGTGGTGTTGAACTTTTCAGAAGAAAGTGCGCACTACTTCTTCTTGCATGGCTGAGGATCGTCCAGGATGAAGGATCTAAAAAAGGATGGTCAGTTGTGCTAGATGAATGCGGATACAGTCTCGAAGAGATCAGGGAAATCTTCAAGAGAGATCACTATCCTAAAGATATGTGGGATTTTAGAAAAGAACTGCTGAAAGAAGACGATCTAGGTTCTTTTGCCAAAAGAGTATTTCAAAGATATTCGATTAATAACGCGTTTTCTGACAAGATAATAGAAGTTATACAATCCACTTATAAAAATACATATTTCAACCGCGGTGATATGATCAATTTCATAGTAGATAATATCGATTCGAACCAAACCTATGAAGTGGATAGTACCACGGACGACGATGTTTTCAAGATCCAAACTATTCATAGTGCAAAAGGACTTGAATATCCAGTCATCATACTCGCAGACATGGGGCCGACTAGAGGTGGTTTCACTAGATCCATAACTTTTGACGAATCTCTCGGTTTAAGACAGAGGAAAATATTTTCAGAGGAGGAACGACCTTTCAGTTATGATAATTGGAGGTATTATCTGATGTCTAAGTGTACAGGTAACGATTACGATGAAGAAAGAAGATTGATATATGTTGCCATGACCAGGGCTGAGAACTATCTATTCATAACTGATGAAGAAGAAAACGAGAGCGAATTCTTCAATAATCTTAATATCGGGTCAGAGCATATCGATGAACCAGAGGTAGATCCCACTGAACCTGAAAGGAAAGATAAAAGTGAATTAGAAGTAAGTATCGAATATATCCACGCTCCAGTAAAACACTCTGCACATTCTTTAATCGATCAATCTACATATGAATCAAGCGAGGTAGGACCTGGAAAAGAATACGGCTCTGAAGTACATAGATTTGCTGAACGCTATGCTGAAGGAGAAAAAATAGATCCAGAAAATAAAGATGAAGCGAATGTAAAAGGACTACTCGAGGACCTTGAAGGAGAAAAACTCACTGAGATAAGGTGTCTATTACCCATCGAAAGGGACAGGAAGATGATTTTTGAAGGGGTCATAGACCTGGTAAATGTCGGTGAAGACTCAGTGGAAATTATAGATTTCAAAACAGATAGAAACAGAGATATGTTTAAGGAATACAAAAAACAGCTGAGCGTATATTACCATGCCGTTGAATCAAAATACGAAGAGAAAAAGATCAAATCTTACGTTTATTATACCTATTTTGACGAGTTGATAGAAATAGAGCCTCTCTCAATAGAGGAGATATACGGACTGGTAGATTGAGTTTTAAAAAGAAAGATAAAAAAAGCTTTTTGAAAGTGGATTCTTCACTGATCCTCTAGACCTTTTTCGTATCCTAGTTCAAAGGCTTCTAGATTCTTTTCTTCAGTACCCTTAGGCACAAGGTCCTCTACTGCCTCTTTCATCGAGTCTTTTGTAACGAATTCAGTCAGTGCTGTGAAATAACCCAACATGACTATGTTGGCCACTTGCTTAATCCCTATCTTTTCTTTAGCGATCTCCGTAGCGGGAAGACCCTTCGTTTCCGATCTAGAAGTTTCAACTAAACCAGTATCGATTATCAGTTGACCTTCCTCACCTAATTGAGGAATATATGTCTCCAGTGCCTCCTGAGACATCGAGATCAATACATCGGGATCTCTGACCTGAGGGTAATGTACTCTACTGTCACTGATAATTATATCAGTACTGCATGCCCCACCTCTAGCTTCTGGACCGTAGCTCTTTGTGAGAGTGGCGTCTAGATCGTCCAAAACGGCGGCTTCACCCAATATATGGCCCATCAGGATCACCCCTTGACCACCGAAGCCGGAAAAACGTATCTCTTTTCTCATCATTCCACCTCCAGCTCTTCTCTAGCCTGCCCGAATACTTTCCCTCGCTCGTCCTGATAAGTGGGCGCATCTCTGTCAACGAATTTGCCTACTACTATCTTTGAATCAGGATCTTCTGGATCTAAAGAAACATCTGCTGGATCCGCGTCATGATCTATCTCGCTGTTCTCCTTGAAATGTTTCATAGTCTTTTTACCAGTTTTCAATCCAACTTTTTTTCCATATCCAGTCGGACAAGGAGACATCACTTCGATGAAACAGAATCCTTTCTTATCTAAGGCCTCTTTAAGCGATTCTATTAGCTGCTCTACATGATAAGTTGTCCAACGGGCAACATAGACCGCTCCAGAACCTGCTGCAACTGCAGGAAGATTGAACGGCTGTTCAAAGCCGCCCCATGGAGTCGTTGATGTTTTGGCATCGGTAGGTGTGGTAGGACCTGCTTGGCCTCCAGTCATCCCATAATTGAAGTTATTTACGCAGATCACGTTGAAGTCGACGTTCCTTCTAGCTGCATGGATGAAATGATTTCCTCCTATCGCGAAAAGATCGCCGTCTCCACTGAACACAGTGGTGGTTAGATCTCTGTTACCTACTTTCAACCCAGTAGCGAACGGGATAGCTCTACCGTGGGTGACATGGAACGAGTCGACGTCTACATAACCAGCTGCTCTACCACTGCATCCTATACCAGAAACAACTGCCGTTTCTTCCGGTGGTATATCTGAATCCTTCAACGCTCTAAGATAAGCGTTCAGGATCACTCCTAGACCGCAGCCAGGACACCATATGTGTGGGATCCTGTCTTTTCTCAAGTAATCGTCTAAAGGATGAAGTCCATGACCCACTCCTTTGTCCCTTTCTTGCTCTTGATAATCCGGGGAAAACCAATCCCTACTTTTTCTTATACTCATATATATCACTCCTTAAATGCCGGGATCTCGCCACGATCGATCGCTCCTATCCTATCAACTATCTCTTCAGGAGTATGTATGTTTCCGCCCATCCTTGGTGCAAGATAAGTCTGGGCTGCTCCACCAGTACACCTTTCGACTTCGTACACTATCTGACCAAAGTTTATCTCCGCGACGAGGAAGTCATCTACACCTTCTCTGGCTAGATCGTAAATCCTCTCTTCTGGGAATGGCCAGATGGTCTTCGGCCTAAGCATTCCAACTTTATAACCCTCTTCTCTTGCCATATCGACCGCTTCTATAGCTGCTCTAGAAACGCTTCCATAAGCCACTATGACCTTGTCCGCATCTTCCATCTTATATTCCTCGTACTCCAATATGTCATCGACGTTCTTCCTTATCTTATCTATAAGTCTCGGGACAAGCATATTCTGTGTTCTTTCATCTATCGAAGGATGTCCCTTTTCATCGTGTGTCAGTCCGGTCACATGGACCCCGTATCCATCACCTGCATTAGCCATAGGTGGAACTAAGTCCTCGTCTGGACGGAACGGTAGATATTCTTCAGGAGATACTTCAGGTTTCTTCCTATTTACGATCTCGATCTCCTCTTCCGGAGGAACTTCGACTTTTTCGGTCATATGAGAGACCATCTCATCTGAGAGAACCACAACAGGAAGTCTGTACTTTTCAGCTGTGTTGAAGGCTTTTATAGTGTAATCGAACAACTCTTGCGGGGAGGAAGGCGCGTATACGACGACGCCTACATCTCCATGGGTCCCCCATCGAGTCTGATTTACATCACCTTGGGCGACCATCGTCGGAAGACCCGTTGAAGGACCTCCTCTCATGACATTTACTATCACACAGGGCGTCTCTGTCATCAATCCCAATCCGTAGTTCTCCATCATCAAACTGAAGCCTGGACCCGAAGTGGCGGTCATAGCTTTTTTTCCGGCCCAAGACGCACCAAGTATCGTTGCTATACTAGCCAATTCATCTTCCATCTGAAGATAACTTCCATGAACTTCTGGAAATCTCTCAGTTATCCTTTCCAAAATCTCTGATGCTGGCGTGATCGGATACCCTGCGAA
>CAYNOV010000016.1:2435-6485 GCA_964398905.1 uncultured Thermoplasmata archaeon | reverse complement strand
TCTTCTTCTTTTTCCCTGATATGTATTGCAAATTCAGGGCATATTTTCTCGCATTTTCCGCAGAGCACACATCCTTCCGTCATCTCAGGTGGATGGTAACCCTTTTCAGTAGTTTTCTCAGATTGTTTCAAAGCTCCTACCGGACAGAAATCGATACAGAATTCACACCCTTTGCACCTTTCTGTTATAACGCAGACACTGCCTTCTCTGTTTTTAGCTTTTACTGGATAACACTTCTGATCTGCACTCTCCTCATTTTTTTCCTTTTCGGTCATATTATATCCCTTCCTATGCAAAAACTTTACAGTTCGTTTTCATTTTAAACACATAGCCTCATATATGTAAATATGTCTAAACTGATGACTCATGAAATCAAGCCATTTTTTCAAAAAATTTGAAAAAACTCTCCTCTCTGAAGACCCTTTCAGGTCCGAACTAAGGCATCTATCCACACTGCCATCAAGCCATATTCTTGGATCGCCACTTTTTTTAGACATCGGGCTTCTCCGCAAAAAACTCGAAGTCAGACCGATATAAATAATTTGTCATCTTTTACTTTTTCATATCGCTTGGAAGTTGATATCGGGAAATTCATAACCACAGATTCTTATAGTTTCAAGTAGATTACAAGACAGATGGAAAAAAGAAAGATCCTATTAGGGGTTCTATTCGTTCTGATATTGATCAGTCTACCGTCTTTCATCCGACATGCGAGTTATTTCATATTGGGTCATGTGGAAGCCATGGTGATCAAGAATAGGTGGGACCTAGTATTGATCAATATGATCCTCTTTTTGATCTTTTTGATCCCCTTGAACTTTAGAAAAAAATTGAATTGGAAATCCATGGGCGTATATGCTGCATTCATAGCCTCGCTTTTCATCGAGATGTACGGTATCCCCTTGACCATATTTTTGACTTCTTCTGTAGTTTCTTCGGGTGGTGTTCCTCCTTCTCAGGATCCAATATTCACCATGACGATATTAGGTCAGACGCTAGCCATGACCTTCTGGAAAATCATCGGCGCGATAGTCAGTCTGATAGGTATAGCTATAATCATCGTGGGATGGACCACTTTATATCAGAAAAAACAAGAGGAGGGACTCGTGAAATCCGGCATATATAAATTTTCTAGGCATCCCCAGTATCTAGGTATAATACTGATCTCAGTGGGATGGTTTATACATTGGCCTTCATTACTTACTGTATTGATGCTTCCGATCCTGATATACTTTTATTATGATCTTACGGTTAAAGAAGAAGAGGAGCTAAAAAAAGAGATAAGTGATTTGGAGGCATTCGAGAAATACAGGAAAGAAACTCCAAGATTCATATGAAGGAGAAGAACTCAAGATGGATCGAAACTTAAAAGTCGGATTAACCTTGATCGTGATGGGAACACTCCTATTATTCATGGGATATCAGATGTTAACTGGTTTTATAGAGAGAGAAGAAGATATTGAAAGAGTGAATCCAGAGGAAACCTTAGTTGAACATGAATCGATTCTTGCATTGAACTTCTGCGGTGCGGTCTTCATCTTTGGAGGTCTAGCTGTCATACTAGTTAAATTCTTTAAAATCGATATCTCCGACAAGGAAAGATGATTTATAGCTCCTCGTACTCATTTTATTCCTGTGGTAAGATGGCAGTTAAAGAATTGACAGAAGATATATTTGAAGTGGGAGCAGCACATTATGATAGAGAACTCTTTGATGAATTGATACCTCTTCCAGACGGAACTAGTTATAACGCTTATCTGATCATGGGGGAAGAAGGAAATGCACTAATCGACACTGTAGACCCATCAAAAACGGAAAGATTGATGAAGAATTTAGAGAAAGCTGAAGTTGATAAGATAGATTATCTTATCTCTCTTCATGCTGAACAAGATCATTCCGGATCTATCCCTCACGTGATAGAAAAATACCCGGAGGCCACTATAGTGACCGATTCTAAGTGTAAGGATATGCTTGTCGATCATCTACATCTAGATGAAAACGTATTTAGAGTTATCGAAGACGGAGATGAACTTTCTCTAGGCGACAAAACTTTAAAATTCATGTATATGCCATGGGTTCATTGGCCAGAAACTTTGGTCGCTTATTTGGAAGAAAAGAATATTCTATTCAGCTGTGATTTTTTTGGATCTCACCTAGCAACGAGTAATCTTTTCGTAGAAGATGAAAGAAAAGCTTACCTTGCAGCGAAGCGTTACTACGCAGAGATAATGATGCCTTTCCGTTCTTCTATCCAAAACCATCTAGAAAGACTAGATGGGATGGATATCGATCACATCGCTACCAGCCACGGACCTATATATGACGACCCTGATTTTATTTTAGACGCTTACCAAGAGTGGGTAGATGATCAAACAAAGAGTGAAGTTGTAGTTCCTTATGTTTCCATGCACGGAAGTACTAATGAAATGATAGAACATTTCGTGGACTATTTGGGACAAAAAGATATCAAGGTAAAACCATTCAATCTTACAACTACAGACCTTGGTGAATTAGCCATGTCATTGGTCGACGCTTCAACAATGGTTTTGGGAACGCCTACTGTTCTAGTCGGTGCTCATCCAAAGGCGATATATGCTGCCCATCTTTTCAATGCTTTAAGACCCAAAACGAGATATGCGTCGATAATCGGTTCTTACGGATGGGGGGGACGGATGCCTGATCAGATCAAAGACATTCTGAGCAACTTCAACGGCGAATTATTAGATCCTGTGATAAGTAAGGGTCATCCTGATAAAGAGGACATCGAAGACCTAGAAAGATTAGCAAACGAGATCATACAACGTCACGAGGAAGATGATCTAGTAAAGTAGAATAAAATCATGATAGAGCAGGAAAAATAACTTATATAAGCTGACACTAATGGAAAATATGGATGGTATAAAGATAAGTGATCAGAACCTATACGGGAATGAAGGAGTTGAAAATACCAAGAACAAGGTCTGGTCTGTCTTCTCTTCCCAAGGTGTTCACTTAGACGGAGGACAGAACAGGTTAACAGGTGATAGCTTTATAAATTCCTACGAAGTGGACTTTTTTCCACATGACGATGGAACGAGAATTCACGTTAAATATGGACTGAGCACTCTGGGAATCTTTCTTACCATAATACTGTTGGTCTTTGTAGTCGTACCAGGCCTGTTATTGTTGATTTACTGGTACATAAAGATGGACGAGATGAAAAGCTCCTTGTCGCACGCTTTCCCGGGATTCGTTCCTCCACAAGCTCCTGGGACACCAGATTTCAATCAGCAGTCTGGTAGCGAAGGACAATCTGATTCAGATAAAATACCGCCACCACCAACTAACTGAGTTACTATTAAGTCACGTTGAAATTCCTGAGTTATATCCCTTTCAGCCTAGTTTGATGAGATCATCGTTAGGTCTGACCCTGGAATCAACTTTTATGCCGACTTCATCTCCTGGTTCTACCTGTTCTACTTCATCCCCATCTATCTCCATCGAAGTTATCTCTTGTTCAAAATCTGTATTTTCCCCCTCGAATCGAACTTTATCGCCGATACTTAGCTTCCCTTTATCTATTTTTATCGCAGCTACACTAGGTTTTTTGAAATATTTAAATACCTTTCCTATCTTTTCCTCCATCTAATCCACCACAATAATATATAATCTTCACTGTAATCAATTTTTTGTTTATACGGTTTGTTGTAGTTAAGAACCTTCGACTTTTTCCTTCAACTCCTCAAATGTGATCGGTTCCTTTATCAGAAGGGAATTTTCTTCAATATCATTCATGAATTCTTCCCGTCCTTTGATCCTTTGTTTATAAAAACTTTCAGCTCTTTTAATATCATCTTCAATGTAAACAACAAAGAGAAGATTTGGTTTTCCTTCGACCTCTAGATAGACTTCCTCTACACTCTCTAAAGGAATCCATTTTTTCGATTTTTGTTGCCGAGCGTTATATTTGACTATCTCTCCGTCCTCGTAATGAAGTTCGTCATCTAGTGATATAAAAGTCCTGATTTGATTAAACATGCGAAAGAGTTCAAAGCTCGCATATATAAGAGA
>CAYNOV010000016.1:0-2335 GCA_964398905.1 uncultured Thermoplasmata archaeon | reverse complement strand
AAGTTCCTATCCCTTCGTTCCTTGAATTTGGTTGTACGGCAATGGAGATTATCACTCCCTGGTCTTCTCTTTTATCAGCCAATATGTAGCCTATAACCTCCTCATCTTTTTCCACTACCAAGAAAAGATCACTGCTCAGATAATCCTCGAAAATCTCTCTTGAATACGGAGAAGAAAAACTCTCATGTTCTATCTCAAGGACATGCTCTATGTCTCTCGGACTACATCTCCGGATATTCATCCTTATTAAATATGTGAACTTTTCATTTATTAAGTTCACCCTTATAAATCAAAAAAATCTTAATACCTCCGTGACCATCTGGTTTTGAGGTCGAAAATATGTTTGCTAAAGAGCTGATAGATCTAGATAAGATCAGTGAAGAAATGTCGGATAGGGAGATCCTCAGATTTGGTCTGGCCGCTGAGCTGGACGCCATAAATTTCTACGAGCAGATGGCCGAGTACACAGATGATGAACACATCAAGGAAGTACTTTTAGACGTGGCTAAAGAAGAAAAGGAGCATGTGGGCGAATTCCAAACCATGCTCTTAGAAAAAGATCCCCAGCAAGTAGAAGAGATGGAAGAGGGAAAAGAAGAAGTAATGGAGATGCTAGGTAGATGAGCTTTTGAACTTTACTTTGAGCCTATTCAAAACTTTTCTTTTTCTTTATTTATAACCGATAAAAAGTTTATATCCATCTACTCCAATAACTATTAACATGGTGAAAGAGAATCCTAAAGGAAAACTTGTCGCTTTAGGAAGCATCGTTCTAAATATCATCATATTTAGTATCAAATTATACTTAGGTTTGATAGTTGGGAGTCTGGCCCTTCTATCCGACTCTTTTCACTCTATTTCGGACAGTGCGAGTTCTGTTGCCGTCTATGTGGGCTTGGCCATTTCCGAAAAACCTGCTGATGATGAACATCCTCATGGACATGGAAGAGCTGATCAGATAGCGGTATTGGTAGTTGGAATAATATTACTCATAACCGCATTAACTTTTCTAACTGATGGTTTTGAATCTCTCATGATAGGACCACAACCGCTTCTAATGAGAGATGAATTCTATATCTACATATTTTTAACAGCTGTAGCAAAAGAAGTCATCGCAGAGATCAGTTATGTGATCGGTAAAAAAACCGATTCGGATTCCCTGAAAGCAGATGCCTGGCATCACAGGGGAGACGCGATAACTACGATGTTTGTTATCGGAGCCATTTATGGTTCTGAAGCCGGGCTGTTATTCCTTGATCCTCTAGCAGGCATCGGGATAGCTTTACTTCTTGGCTATATCGGCATTTCTTACATCAAAAAATCGACTAATAGATTGCTTGGCACCGAGCCTTCTTCGGAGACGATAGACAAGATCAAAAAAATAGCTTTCAGCGTTGATGGCGTAAAAGATATACACAATATAGAGGTGCACGATTATGGCAAGGATAAGGCTATCTCTCTGCACATGAAATCTAATGAAGGCACGATCAGAGCTGCGCATGACGTCTCCCACGTATTAGAAAATAAGCTTGAAGAGAGCTTCGGTTCAAGCGCGGAAGTTCATTTAGACCCGGTGAGTATACCTAGAGAACGGATTGAAAAAATCGTGAACGAAAATGTAGAGAGATATGATAATATATTGGAGGCACACCGGATAAAGATAAGTGAAAGCTCTGATAAAGTCCTGATATCACTCCATTTAGTTTTGCCCGATCATATATCTATCGGTGAGGCTCACGAAATAGCTACTAGTTTCGAAAAAGATATAGAAGAAAAAACAAAGGATGAAATAGAAGCCGATATAGAGATACAGACCCACGTAGAACCGGAAGAGGAATGTTTATCAAGAGATTCGATCTGAAGTTGCGACTACTATTTGGATTGGTAGAATACCCATCTTTTTTTCGATCACATTTAAAACTTCAAAGTCTTGATCTTTCAATATCTTTTTTGGGTGGATCGGTCTACAATCTAATATCCTGGGAAAAACATCATGGAATATTTCATAAAGTTCGACGAAAACTTCTTCTTCTCTAGACAGACTCACGACACATAATTTTCCCTTCTTATCTAGAACTCTTTTGACTTCCTTCAAAACCATTCTGATCTCATCCTCTGAAAAGAGTTCTAAAGTGAAACTCATGAATATCTTGTCAAATCGTTCAGCTTCCAAAGGAAGATCTACAGCATCTGCACATATCAGATCGATCTTCTTCAAAAGGTTCTTTCTGAGCAATCTATCCTTGCTGACTTTACACATCTCCATGGAGATATCTACACCAACAACCCTTCCTTTTCCCCCGATATTCTCTGCCATATCTTTCAATGAATGTCC
>CAYNOV010000015.1:0-17837 GCA_964398905.1 uncultured Thermoplasmata archaeon | reverse complement strand
GATCGTTCCCCTGTTTTTGGTTGAGTCAGGTCGAGGGGAGCGAAGATGTAAACTCTATACCTCCGGAAAAGTTCAGTGAGATCGCAGTGAAGATAGCTACTAGTTTTTTAGAGATCAAGCACGGTATATTCATGCTGCACGGTCTCGAATTTTTGTTGGAACATGCAGATAGTAATGAAGTTATAAAGGCGGTACAAACGATGAAAGATCTCACATCGATACACGAAGGTATCTTTTTGGTCGCTGTGGATGAGGAGAAAATAGGTGAAAAGGAATTCAACTTACTGAAGTCTGAGTTAGAGGTCCTTGATATCCAGATATGATAAACAACTGGTCATCCCATGAGTGGATATGATGGATGGAAGTGATTTTAAAGCAGTCGTATTAGATCTAGATGGAACTCTATGTGATGAGGGAAATATACATCAAAAGGACGAGGAAGTATTAAGGCGAGTCCTTGATAAAGGTTTAGCGGTGATCCCAGCAACGACTAGGATGCGATATTCTACCTCGGAGATCCTTGATGATCTTGATGTTGATAGATTTCCTTTAGTATGTAATAAAGGTGCGAGAGCGATAGGCCCGGGATGGAAGGATAGTTCTGATCATGAAGACTGGTACGAAGTTTTTTTAGATAGAAAAGTGGCGGAAGAACTCGCTTCTTATGCTGACGAAAACGAGTATGAGATAACGACGATATTCAAGGAGAAAAAATTTTGGCACAGAAGTAGGGTCGATCGAGGAGATAAATCAGACGATATAACTCAGATCGTGGACAAAAACACAGATGCACTTTCTGATGGTACTCCTATCTCTTTCATGATGCACGCTGAAGGCAACGGAAAACGCGCTCTGAAAGACTTCGAAAGTTTTGCACAAGATTTTTCTGATAGTGTTAAGATCGATAGACATCACCGTTCAGGGAAGTTCGTCACTTTGACAATCTATCCAGAAGGAGTTTCAAAGAAAAAGGCCTTGGACGTAGTATTTAAAAAAATAGATATATCCTTTGAAGAAATTTTAGCTATCGGCGATGATGAAGTTGATCTAGAGATGTTGAAAAGTGCTAGAAAAGGTATAGCGATGGGCAATTCGCCTCAACATGTTAAAAATTTCGCGGATGAAATAGCCCCATCTTGTAGCGAACAGGGTGTATCCTGGGCTTTAGAAAAATATGTTTTATAAAATCGTTGGGCTTAGAAAAAGATTAATAACTGACTATCTCAATCCATAAACCGATCCAGATATGATATGGAGGATGATATAACTGGAGATCGACAGGAGGACTCTTACCGGCATTTTACTGATAATCTTTCTTTTCGCCTCGTGGTCTATAGGGTTAGTGATGGAACTATCTCCTGCCGTTGTTGGGGGAGAGGTTGAATCTACCTTCGGCGAGTTCGATATCAGGCCTGTAGTGATAGCATTTTTGATAATCACGCCTATAGTCTTTTTGATGATAGGTAGAACACCTACTTTTTTAGCGGCCGTATTTTTCTTGCCTGCTACGCTGATCGGAACTTATATATTTATACAGGTCGGGGTGAGTTGGCCTGTCTTCATGATCGGTCTGATGGTGGCTATTTCCGCTGTAGCTATATGGAAGGGATTCAAAGACGAAAGCATGACACCGTATATCGCAGGTATAGTTCTGATACTTATCATTATAAGTGGAATGTTTTTGCTAGGAGGAAGGGAATTGATAGTCGAACAGATGGAGGGTAACGGAGAAGGTGCTTCCATACCTTGGGGCGACCCTGGGGGTTACATAGAAACCACTTTTGGTGGTTATGGAACACTAATACTGATGATCTTGATAGGAGGCATACTTGCGTTCTTGCTTATCCAGAGAGTGATACCCTTAGTCAAGTATACTTCTGAAAAAAAAGAAGATGAAAAAGAACTCGAAGAACAACTGACTTCTACTATGGATAAAGCCGTGACTGAACTTCGTAAAGGGAAAGACGTGCATTCTACGATCCTAAGATGCTATCAAAAGATGTGTTTGATCTTGGAGGAAAAAGGAGCGAAGAACCTTGAATGCATGACTCCGAGGGAATTCGAATTACAAGCTGTAAAAACCCTAGATGTTTCGACTTCAAAATTGAAGGAGATAAGAGAAGTATTTGAATTGGCCAAGTACAGCAACTATCGATTGGGAGAAAAAGAAAGGAACAGGGCGGTTAAAGCCCTAAAAGAATTGAGAGAGGAACTGGAGTGAAGATCATGCCTAAATCAACACCACATTCTGAATCGATGTTTGGAACAGAACCCCGATATTTACCTAAGAGCGAGGAAGGCGACCGATTATATTATTTGTTGATGGGTTTGATCGTTGTTGGATTAATCGCAGGTATAGTCCTTGTTGGTGGGATGGTCCGTTTTACGATGGCGATCTTGATACTATTCCTTATCGGATTCAACTTGATTTATTGGGTGGTAGGGGATACGGAAAATTCAGATATCTGGAAAAGAGAAGTTGAGTACCATGAAGAGGTGAATCTAAAATTAAGAGGATCTTCAGAACTCGTACAAAGAGCGTTCAAAGGGATGGAATTGAGCCAGGGATATCTGGAAAAGAAGATAAAAGACCTATTTTTGGATAAACTGATGGATAAAAGGAATATCTCTCAAGAGGAATTGAGAGAACTCATGAGAGATCCGGAGAGATTTCGCGACGTCGTAGATGATAAATTTATATCTGATTTTATTTTATCTAAAAAAGATGAAAGTGAAAAGTCCTTTGAAAAAAGGTTGAAAGGAAAAGAATACGAAGAATTGATCTCCGAGCTACTTACGAAGATCGAGGAGTGGGGATAGGATGAAAAGCGATGAAGGTGAAAAAGATGGATATCGATCGTGAGAGACCATTCGCGTATATTGTAGCTTTCGTTGTAGCAGGAGTTATCCTAGGGAATATCTTTCAGAGTTGGGTCTATTTTACCGTTAGTATTTTTTCTCTATCTATTTTTGTCGTAGCTGTGAGATCTCTTCCTCCCAAAGAATTCAAAATAGAAGTTGATAGAGGATCTAAGGATGAAGGAAAGGACGTCTATATCGATGATGAATTGGAGATTACTTTAACCGTTAAAAATGAAGGAGGGGACATACGCTTTTTAGAACTTCATGACACTCTTCCAGGTATGATCGAAGTTGTGGACGGATCGAATCATCAGATCTTCGAATTGAGCGAAAAAGAAGAACGTGAACTCAAATATAAGATCTCTTGTCCGATCACAGGAAACTTTGAGATCGGCCCGGTAAAAGTTAGATATAGAGATGCCTTGAATCTCTTCTCGAAAGAGTTCGTGATGGATGAAGAGATGGAGATTCGTGTCCTTCCAAGAACTGAAGATATAGAGAAGGTGGATATCGATCCAAGTTATACAAAACACTGGCTCGGCGAAGTTAGATCTAAGAACATAGGTGTTGGAAGTGAATTTTTCGCCATCCGTGAATATCAACCCGGAGACGAACGGAAAGATATCAATTGGAAAGCAAGTGCGAGACATTTAGATCCTCTTACAAACGAATACGAAGGTGAGAGATCAGGTGATGTGATATTGATCGTCGATGGATATGAAGAGGGGATAGTAGGTACTAGGGAGAACAATACGATGAGAGCCTCCATAGGTGTCGCGGCGAGTCTTGCAGAAGTTCTGCTCTCATCCCGACACAGAGTCGGCCTTATCATATCTGGTGAATACATGAACTGGGTCTATCCTGCAACCGGGAGAAACCACTATCACAAGATAATGTCAAATCTTACAAAGTTTGAAAGAGGTGGTTCCTGGAGTTTGGAAGGGATCAAGTGGCTGCTGGAGGAATTTTTCCCAAGAAAAAGTATGATAATCTTGATATCGCCCTTGACCGTTTCAGACTACAGTAATACCTTGCTCGACCTCTGTATGAAGGAATACGATGTCGTTCTGATCTCTCCTGATCCTGTGAAGATCGAAAAAGAAGTCATGGATGAAAACGAGTATGAAGAGATCGCAGAAAGATTGTACAGCGCGGAAAGAAAACAGACATTGGATAAACTTTGGGCTCATGGAACTACGGTAGTGGATTGGGACCCGAATGAGCCTCTAGAACCTACTATGGAGGAGGTGTTAAGATACAGACGCAGAAACATCTGAGCGTAGAAAGATGGTTGATATCTTTCTTGATGATCTTTGTTTCAGTGGCGATGACCCTCAATTCACCTCCTACTGTTTTCAGAATTTTACCGCTGATATTCGGAATTTTTTCACTGGTAGGATATCTATTGAAGATATTTTTTATCTTCGATACTGGTGTTTTTCTCACTTTTATCTCCTATCTGTTCGCTGTGAGTGGACTTCCGCCTACTGTATACAATCTGCTCATCATCATGCTGTTTTTCTTCCTCTTGCTCGGCATATGGTTCTATGGAAGAAATAACCTGTTCATCAGCGGTATCAAAGTTGAAGCTACTGACGAGTATGATATAGGATTATCAGATTTCAGAAGGTCTACTTTGAGTGAGATATTAAATACACTAATCATCGGTCTCCTACTCTCTCTATTGGCTTCGTTCATAGTGCTATATAGTTCGCTCGAAGTGGATCTAGGTTCCATAATCGAAACCCTATTGATGGTCGGTCTTTCCGTGGCTGTATTCATCAGTACATTTTTAGTGATCAAACTCTTCTCTTCAGAGAAAATAAAAACGGAACAAGAGTCCTGATAAGATCGACTATCTGAGCCGGTCAACTATCCCTTTCCCAGAAAGGGAGATCACCTGCGTATCTGCTAACATGTCGCCGGTCCTAGTAGAATAGAATACCAGTAGAAGGAGTTCAAAGAAACCCAATATGATGCCTAAAAAAGGGATCCTGAGTAAATATTTAGTAGAATTTCTAAGAGCGGAGACCTTAAGGGAAACTTCAGAACTCGATCTATTTGTCACTTTCATTCCGAATAATTTTTTACCTATAGTTTGTCCTCCGAAGAGGTCCGATTCCAACGCTATAAAATAACCCATGAACAGAATTGAGTATGAAAGGTGGACTATAACATCCTGCCAAGTGGTTATGAAGAAAAATTGTCCCAATAATACGCCTCCACCTCGGAATGGAGCGAGCCCTTCAGCAAGATAAAGATCGATGGTTTCCAGCCAACTTTCGGATATGAGTCCTCTTATCCCAAGTATGAATACTGCGCCCTGAAAAATAAAACGGAGTATGATAGCATCGATCACATAGGCAAAAACTCTAAAGAATGAATTCGCTCTGACTCCAGACTTCCTTGGTTTTAGATCGAGCGATCTGTATTTACCGGTTCTGCCCATCTTAAAATAGAAATATTTCAGGGAGTAAAATATTTTTTCATAGAAGTTTCAAAACACCATCTCACCGTTGACGAATGCTTTTGTTCTTTCATCATCTGGTTCCTCGAAAATTTTCTCCGTATCATCTTTTTCAACTATCTTACCGTTGAATAGGAACGCTGTAGTGGAAGATATCCTTTCTGCCTGGAATAGATTATGAGTGACCATCACTACAGCAGCGTTCCTCTCTCTCAAATACCATTCGACTGCATCTTCAAGTACACTTATGTTGTATGGGTCAAGGTGAGCTGTGAATTCATCCAATAGAAGAACGTCTGGCTCAAAAACCGTCGCTCTTGCGAACGCCATCCTCTGGAGCTCTCCGCTTGAGAGCGTACTGGCTTTACGATCCGATTTTTCGAGAAGATTAACGTGTTCTAATGCCTCTGAAACTTTATCATCGATCTCTTCTTCATCTCTGAGACGTAAGGGATAAGCTACATTATCGTGAACGCTCTTCATCAAGGGATATGGCTTTTGTGAGAGGAGAGCCATCCTACGCCTCTTTTCTAAGTCGCGGTCGTTCTCGAACATCAAAGGTTCGTCCATGAAGTAAACCTCACCTTCTTCGGGTTCTAAAAGACCGTTAAGGATCTTCAGCAGTGTCGTTTTTCCAACACCGCTGGGACCGATGATCGCGAGTAATTCACCACATCTTACCGAGATAGAAAGATCTTCTAAAACTGATTTTCCATCGAAGCCCTTGTTGATCTCATCTCCTCTTAGCGCTGTCTTCCCGTTCACATCCTCACCCCCTCATCTTGGAATCTCTTGAGTATGAAGAAAACTAATAGAGCTACACTCAACAATATTATCCCTAGCATCAAAGCGTATTCAAAGTTTCCACGCCTCGTTTCAAGGACTATCGCTGTTGTGAGCACTCGAGTGTGCCACTTGATATTACCGCCGACTATTATCACAGCACCTACCTCTGCGATAGCTCTTCCGAAACCGACCATTATCGCTGAGATCACACCTATGCGCGCTTCATTGAGGACTGTTTTTGCGGTCTGCCATCTGTTCGCGCCAAGGGTCATCGCGGTCTCCTTGGCATCTTTAGCGACCTGTGAAACCGAAGACATGGTCAATCCCGTGATGATCGGGAAAACGAGCACCATCTGAGCTATTATCATAGCGGTGGGTGTGAACAAGAGATTCAAAGAACCTAAAGGTCCCTGACGTGAAAGGAGTAAATATATGAGAAGACCGGCAACGACGGGAGGAAAACCATAGAGTGTGTAAGTTATCGTTCTGATGACTTCTCTACCTTTGAACTTCTTGAGTCCCATGATCGTCCCTAAAGGAACTGCCATAGATGAGGCTAAAAGGGTCGCAGATACCGATACGAATATCGATAGGAAAGTTACGTGGAATATATCGCTGCTGGCCATATTTCCCCTCAATATCCAAAGAAGTTATTATGCATTTGGGGTGAAGAGCTCCTCTCCTTCTACAGTGTGATCACCTATCATCTCCTGTACTTCATCAGATATCAGCCACTCGGCAAAATCTTCCGCACGTTCTGGATTGATGGAACCGTGCACAGGTATAACGCCGTACTGATTGAATAGCGCTTCGTCACCTCGGACGTGTATCTCTAAGCCTTCTATCTCATCCCTCATGGAAATATGAGTCCCTTCATCCGTGAGTGCATAGGCTTCCATCTCATCCGCATCTCTGAGAGTATCTCCCATGCCCTGACCGAGTGATTTATACCAGTCCGAATGTTCTTGGCTCTCTATATCGTCGTAATCGAAACCTGCCTTTTCCCATAGTTCACTCTCCTTTACATGAGTTCCGGAATCGTCTCCTCTGGAACAGAAAGTTATAGAATCTCGGTTTTCAAAGATTCGACCGAAAGCTTCGTCCGTATCACTGAGTCCGTTGATATCCGCGGGATCTTCCTCAGGACCTACGATCACGAATTCGTTGTACATCACCTCATATCTATATTTTCCGTAACCATCTTCCACGAATTCATTTTCCAACGCAGGGGCATGAACCAATAAAACGTCGGCGTCTCCTCTTTTACCGAGTTCTATAGCCTGACCCGTTCCTACAGCTGTGATCTTCACGTTCACATCATACTCCTCTTCAAAATGAGGGACTATCTCATCGAGAATCCCTGAATCGTATGTGCTCGTTGTGGTAGCTAACATAAGTTCATCTTCCGAATCGATGCAACCTGTTGTCATCCCTATAGTCCCTATCAGAAGTATGGTTAAAATGGTTAAAACGGTCATTTTTCCCTTATTCCGATGTTCATTCGATTTTAGAGTCATTATGCTTAGTTAAACATATCAAATATGTATATATATCTTTGTTTTTTCTTGAATCGAAAACGTCCTTGAAATATCTCAAAAAAGATATTAAGGAGTTATAATCTATAATTGCTGTAACTAAAAGAGGAAAAGATAGAGAAAAACCATCTACGTTTTTGGAGAAAAATGGATAGTTGGTCAAGAGAGGGGAATATTGGATGACAGAGATTATCGCTATCGGACTCAATCATAAAACAGCACCTATAGAGGTAAGGGAAGCGATAGCGCTTTCTGACAAGCAGAAAAAAAGATTGATGAGTGATATCATCGAGTTGCCTCACTGTAAAGGCGTTGTCATCCTCAACACCTGTAACAGGTGCGAAATATATACATGTACTGAAAAACCAGAAGATGCGATACGACAGATCCAAGATCGGTTAGATAGTCATTCTGATATGCAGGAGGAACTCGAAGAACATATCTATTTTCATGAAGGAGAAAATGGCATCCTTCATCTTTTCAGAGTCGCTTCAGGATTGGACTCGATGGTCAAAGGTGAGCCTCAGATACTGGGCCAGGTGAAGGAAGCCTATGAGTTCTCATGTGAAGAAGGATGCTGTAACACGACAATGCATGAGATCTTCAAGAGAGGGATAAGAGCGGGAAAAAGAGCAAGAGACGAAACGAGCATATCTGAAAAGGCTGTCTCTATAGGTACGGCGGCCTGCGAACTCGCGGAACAAGAACTCGATAGCCTGAGAGAAGCTGATGTTTTGGTCGTCGGAGCCGGTGACATGGGGAAAGTAGTTTTGAGGAACCTCATATCTAGAGGCGTGTCAGACCCCGTGATATCTAATAGAACATTTGAAAGATCTCTTTATCTGGCTGATGAATTTGAAGGCGAAGCGATCCAACAAGATGAGATCGAAGATCATCTTGAGGAATACGACCTCATCATAAGTTCGACAGGATCCTCAGAACCGATCATCACGTGGGATATGTGTGGAGGTCGACTTGATTCCTCGAATAAAAAACATCTCTTCATAGATCTAGCTGTACCTAGAGATATCGAACCTAGTGTCAACGATATAGAAGGCATCCAAGTTTACGACATAGACGATCTTGATGAAGTTATCAAAGAAAACTTACCTGAAGGGATGAGTGATTTGGAAAAGATAGGTGATATAATCGAGAGAGAGTTCGAAAGTCTTAAGCGGTGGATGAAACACAGGAAGGCCGCACCCCTGATAGAAGCACTGAATGAAAAGGCAGAAGAGATCCGTAGTAAAGAGGTAGAAAAAGCTCTGAACAAGTTGATCACCGCCGAAGATAAGGAAGAGAAAAAGAGGGTCATGGAAGATTTCAGTCGATCGTTAGTTCAGAAGTTGCTTCACGATCCGATCGTGAATTCTAAACGGTTCGTGGAAAACGAAGAAGAGCAAAAAAAAGATGAGTTCGAACTGATATGCGATCTTTTCGATATCGAGGTCTGATCTAGGTGGTATGTTAAGCATGAAAGATGGAACTATCAACATAAATCTAGAAGTCCAAGACGAAGCCTGCCTTGTAGTGGGAGGGGGAAAAGTTGCTGAGAGGAAAGCGAAGATGCTGTACGATGCCGGAGCCGAACTGAAGATAATAAGCCCGGATCTTACAGATAGTTTTATGAGTTTTATCCACGATGAAAAGCTCGATCATAGCGAGAGAAAGTTCAAAGAAGAAGATGTCGAGGATAAATTTTTGATCATCGCTGCCACCTCTGATCGTGAAGTGAATCGTAAAGTTTCACAAACCGCGAAGAAAAGGAACGCTCTTGTGAACGTGGTCGATGATAAGGATCTTTCCAACTTCACTCTGACCGCTGATTTCAGTAGAGGTCTTCTCAATATCGCTGTAAGCACTTCGGGAAAAAGTCCCGCTCTTTCCGCGGCGATCAAGGAAAGATTGAAGAACGAATTCGGTGAAGCTTACGAAAAGTACCTCAAAGTTCTTTCTAGATTGAGGCCTGAGATCATAAAAAAGTATCCCGCAGAAAGGAGACGTGAGATATTACTCGGTTTAGGCGATAATAGAGTGGAAAGAGCGCTATCCGAAGGTGATCTCGAAAAGGCACTGGATTCAGCTTTTAAAAATATACCAAAAGAGTTGGAAGAAATGTTTATTAATATTTTGAAAGATGTTGAGGTAGATTCAGATGGAGAGTTTGATCATAGGGACTAGAGGTAGCGATCTTGCTGTTTATCAAGCTAAAAGGGTCGCTCAAGAGATAAATGATTTCGATGAAGAGATCGATGTAAAGATAAAGAAGATAGAGACCAAAGGCGACAAGATCCTTGACAAACCTCTCGCAGAGATCGGTGGTAAGGGAGTCTTTTTGAAAGAGATAGAGAAGTATCTTATCGAGGGTGAGATAGATCTGGCCGTTCACAGTTTGAAGGACGTGCCTACCGAGCTTCCCGAAGGTTTGGATATATCCGCTTTTTTTGATGCTGAAGATCCTCGGGACTGTTTCGTCTCTTTAGATTACGACGATCTTGATGATCTACCATCTGGAAGTAAAATCGGAACAGGGAGTTTACGCCGTAGATGTCAATTATTGAGGAAACGACAAGATATCGAAGTCGTAAATATCCGCGGCAACGTTGATACGCGTTTGGAGAAGCTAAAGAGTGAAGACTACGACGCATTGATATTGGCTGCAGCAGGTCTGAAAAGACTCGGGCGTGAAGACTACATCAAGAGGTATTTATCACCTGAAAGTTTTCTTCCTGCTCCAGGGCAGGGAGTTCTAGCTGTTGAAGTGAAAGAACAGGATAGAGAATTGAAAGATCTTTTGAGGAGATCGGAGGATGAGCATCTTCGAGCGAAGATGACAGTGGAAAGAAATTTATTGGAAACACTAGGTGGCGACTGCCACGTTCCCGTAGGTTGCCACTGCGAGATCATAAAGGAAAGTTTGGTTTTGACCGCCATGATCGGATCCCCCAACGGTTTAGAATATATCCAGGTTAAAGAGAAAGGTGAACTCGATAGAGCTTCTGAACTCGGGGAAGTGGTCGCTGAAAGATTGTTGGATGCGGGTGGTGATCGCTTTTTGGAGGATAAAGATGAGAGGTGAAGTATATCTCGTCGGAGCTGGACCCGGAGATCCTGGATTACTGACGGTCAAGGGAAAAAGATTGCTGGAGAGCGCAGACGTTGTTGTCTATGACAGGCTGATCGAGAATTCCCTTTTGAATCATATCTCTGAAGGATGTGAGACTGTTTATGCTGGTAAGAAGCCTCAAGAGCACAAACTCACTCAGGATGAGATAAACGAGATATTGGTCGAGGAAGCTGAGGAGAGAAAAAAAGTCGTTCGCTTGAAAGGCGGCGATCCATTCCTTTTCGGTCGAGGTGGAGAAGAAGCCGAGTATTTGAAGGAAAAAGAGGTGAGTTTTGAGGTCGTTCCAGGGATCACCTCGGCTCTGGGAGTTCCCGCTTATGCTGGAATCCCCGCCACATCTAGGGAGGTATCCTCTTCGGTAGCTATCATAACCGGCCACGAAGATCCTGATAAAGAGGAGAGCAGTCACGATTGGAGTTCCCTTGCCAAAGGACCAGAGACTCTGATATTTTTGATGGGCGTTAAAAACTTACCTCGGATCCAGAAAAAGCTCTTGGAAAACGGAAAGAGCGGAGATACCCCTGCTGCGATGATAGAAAGAGGGACCATGCCGGAACAAAGAGCCCTATATTCTACATTGGACGAGCTTGCGGATGAAGCTGAGAAGGAAAAGATATCTCCTCCTGCGGTCATCATCGTTGGTGAGGTGGTTGATAAAAAATTGTGCTGGCGTTCGGAGTTACCTCTCGCTGGTTTAAGGATATTGAATACTCGACCTAAAGAGCAGGCTAGACCTCTCACCGAGATGTTGGAGGGTGAGGGTGCCGTGGTTCGAGAGGTTCCCGCGATAAATATCGCCCCTCCAGAAGATCACTCTGGCCTCGATGAAGCTATAGAGAGTTTGACATCTTACGATTGGATAGTATTTACCAGTACCAACGGTGTGAGATATTTCTTCGAGAGGTTATGGGGACTAAATCACGATATCAGATCTCTTGAAGGTGTAAAGTTCGCCACCATAGGATCAAAAACCGCTGAAGAACTCGAGAGCAGAGGTCTTTGTGTCGATCATGTTCCTGAAGAGTACAGAGCCGAAAAGCTGCTGGAAGATCTGAAGGAAGAACTAGACGAGAAAAAAAGATTGTTACTACCTAGGACCACAAGGGCTAGAGAACTCCTTAAAGACGGTCTTGAGAAGGAGGGGCACGAAGTGGATGAGGTCGAGACCTATAGAACTTTAAGTACTGAACTTCCCGAAGATGTTGAACGAGATATCGAAGATGGTATCTACAACATGATAACTTTTACGAGTTCATCAACCGTCGAAAATTTCATAGAGATGATAGAAGATAAACGATGTTTGGAAGATATGATCGTGGCGGCGATAGGACCTATCACTGCAGAAACCGCTAGAAAGAACGGTCTCGAGGTAGATATCGTCGCCTCTGATTACGATATAGAAGGTCTTTACGATGCTATTATAGAATATGCGGAGGAAAAAAGATGTTGAACTTATCTAAATTGTTGATAGATTCGAGTCATTACGGAGACAAGTTACGCTACAGCAAACATAGTAAGGGAACAAAAAAAGGAACCAGAGACGATATGGGGCCTATAGTGGTCTGGAATTGTACTAAAGCCTGTAACTTATCCTGTAAACACTGCTATGCGAATGCTGATAGTTCTGAAGCTGAAGATGAACTTTCCACCGAGGAAGCGAAAGAGTTCATAGATGATCTCGCCGATTATAACGTTCCCGTTCTTCTGTTCTCAGGTGGAGAGCCTTTGATGAGAGATGATCTCGATGAATTGATAGGATATGCTGTAGATAAAGATTTGAGGGTCACCATCTCCACAAACGGTACTCTGATAACTGAAGAAAGGGGTGAGAGATTCAAAGATCTGGGTGTCAGTTATGTAGGTATAAGTTTGGACGGTTTAGAGGAAACTAATGACCGCTTTAGAGGCAGTGAAGACGCATTTGAAAGAGCGCTTAGAGGTATACGTAACTGTCAAGATGTTGGACAAAAGGTGGGTCTCCGATTCACCATGACCGATTACAACAGAAAAGAGATCCCAGATATCTTCGATCTTGTCCTAGAAGAAGATATCCCCCGTGTTTGTTTTTACCACCTCGTACACAAAGGTAGAGGTGAAGAACTGAATGACGCTGCTTTGACGGGCCAGGAGAAAAGAGAAGTGATGGAATACATCTTCGATAGAACTGAAGATCTCCTGTCTGAACAAGATGAGAAGGAGATACTGACAGTGGGAAATCACGTGGACGGTATATTCCTCTACCTCAACATGCTGGAGGAGAACGATGAGAGAGCCGACTTGGTTCTTCGATACCTTGAGAACAATGGTGGGAACCGTTCTGGTATAGCTATAGCTTGCGTCGATTGGTCTGGAGACGTTCATCCCGACCAGTTCACGATGGGGCATACTGTGGGAAATGTTAGGGAAAGAAGTTTTGGTTCCATCTGGAACGACGATGATAGTTTGCTGGGAAAATTGAGGGATAGAAGCTCACGCGTCAAAGGTAGATGTTACGGCTGTGATTGGTTCGACGTATGCAACGGGAATTTTAGAGCTAGAGCGGAAGCTTCAACAGGTGATCTTTGGGCAGAAGACCCAGGATGCTATCTCACCCTGGAAGAGTTAGATAGATCTGGAGGTGGATGATATGTTGAAAAGACCGAGAAGGCTCAGATATGACGAAAATTTGAGAGATATGGTGCAAGAAAATTCAGTTAGTGTTGAGGATCTTATTTACCCCATGTTCGTCAAGCAGGGCTCAGATATAAAAGAAGAGATCCCTTCGCTTCCTGGGAACTACCATCTCTCTCCGGACGAAAAGCTTTTAGAAGAAGTAGAAAAGGTCGTCGATAGCGGTTTGAAGAGCATCCTCCTTTTCGGTATCCCTGAAAATAGAGATGAAACTGGAAGCGAATCGAGAGATGATAAGGGCCCGGTTCAGAAAGCTCTGCGACTTTTGAAGGAAGAATTTCCAGAGCTTTATCTGATAACAGATGTTTGTCTTTGTGCTTATACTTCTCACGGGCACTGCGGGATAGTCGAGGACGGAAAGATAAAGAACGACGAAACCCTACCTTATCTTGCGGATATGGCTCTTTCGCACGTGGAGAACGGAGCGGATATGGTCGCACCATCAGACATGATGGACGGCCGTGTTAAAGCTATCAGAGAGAAGCTGGATAAAGAAGGTCATACTGATGTGCCGATGATGTCCTATTCTGCGAAGTACGCATCCGCTTTTTACGGACCTTTTAGAGATGCATGTGGATCAAGTCCTGATTTCGGGGACAGAAGATCGCATCAGATGGATCATCCCAACGCTCGTTCTGCGGTGAGAGAAGCTTTACTGGACATCGAAGAAGGAGCGGATATAATCATGGTCAAACCCGCCCTGTCGTACCTTGACATCATCTACAGGCTGAGAGAAGAGGTTAATGTTCCTATCGCGGCCTACAGTGTCAGCGGCGAGTATTCGCTTATAAAAAACGGGGGTGAAGCCGGTTTGATCGATAGTGAAGGAGTGTTTCTAGAAGTGATGAATTCGATCAAAAGAGCTGGAGCTGACCTGATAATCACCTACCATGCTTTAGATCTTGCTAAGGAGCTGTGAAACATATGAAGATGATATCTTGGAACCTGACAAGGAGCTGCAACCTCCACTGCGATCATTGTTATAGAGATGCTGGGCCAGACGCAGGTGACGTGGAGAACGAGCTTTCCACTGAAGAAGGTTTTGAACTTTTAGACGAGCTGAAAGAAGAGGGTTTCTTCCTCGTGATAATGAGCGGCGGAGAACCTCTGATGAGAGACGATCTGGAAGAACTTGTCGAACACGCTTCTGATATCGGGCTTCGTCCCGTTCTAGGTACTAATGCTGTCGATGTGAGTAAGGAAAGATTGAAAGGTCTGAAAGAAGCGGGCTTGAAAGGGGCAGCGGTGAGCTTGGACAGCGTTGAACCTGAATTACATGATGAGTTCAGAGGTTCTAAAGGAGCTTGGAGGAAGACCGTCTCCTCGATAGAGAGGATGGTCGAGATCGATATACCTGTTCAGATAAATATAACCATATCTGAAATGAACTATGACGAGTTGGACGATATCGTTGAATTCGCGGAAGAATTGGGTGCTCGTGCAGTACATCCTTTCTTTTTAGTGCCTACCGGAAGAGGAAAGGAGATAGAGAGTTCTTCTTTAAGAGCGGAAAGATACCAGGAGATGATAGAAAAAGTCCTTGAGAAGATGGATGAGACCGATCTGGAATTGAAGCCTACCTGTGCTCCCCAATTCATGGTTCAAGCCGAGAAGATGGATAAACCTATGAGATACAGTCGAGGATGTTTGGCCGGAGTCTCTTACTGCTGCGTGCTTCCCGAAGGTGAAGTCCACGTCTGTCCATACCTTCCCGTCGAAGCCGGAGATCTTAGGGAGAAAAGTTTCAGCGAGATATGGAATGAAAGTGAAGTTTTCGAGAAGTTAAGAGGGTTCAATAATTACGAAGGAGACTGCGGTACATGCAGAAATATAGATATATGCGGTGGTTGTCGTGCTAGAGCCTACTATTATTCCGATGGAGATCATCTTGCCGCTGATCCCTGGTGTAAGGTGAGATGATGCGAAAGGATGAACTTTCTGAGAAGGATAAAGAGCTCCTGACAAGGGCGCAGCAGGGATTTCCTTTGTCCACTACACCTTTTGAAGACCTGGGTGAAGAATTGGGTATAGATGGAAACGAAGTTGTGGAAAGACTGAAAGGTCTGAAAGAAGAAAAATTGATAAGGAGGATCGGAGGCGTTTTCGATTCGAAAGAGATGGGTTGGACCAGTACTCTGTTAACGGGAAAGATACCAGAAGATGAGTTCTATGAAGTCGCGGAAAAAATAAATGAACATCCTGGTGTCACTCATAATTATCGTAGAGATCACGAATACAATATGTGGTTCACGCTCAGTGTTGGACCCGATAAAGATCTTCAGGAAGAGATCAAAAAGTTGGAGGACAAGTCCGGTTTCGAATTTTTACAGCTACCTAAGAAAAAGAAGTATAAACTCGGCGTTAAACTCGATCTTTCTTCGGAGGGGAAGAGATGAGATTGGACGATGAAGACAAAAAGTTGATCAGCATCTTGCAGGAGGACATCCCTTTAGAGAGAAGACCTTTCAGTAATATCGGCGAACGAGTTGGATTGACCGAAGAAGAGGTCGTTGAAAGAGTTAAGAAGATGTCGGAGAGCGGTGTTTTGAAAAGGTTGGCCCCTCTATTATATCATAGAAAGGCTGGATTCGAGGCGAACGGTATGGTCGTGTGGGATGTTCCTGAAGATAGAGAGGACGAAGTCGGCGTGCGTTTGTCCGAGTTTGACGAAGTGAGTCACTGCTATCTTAGAGAGACGGGCCCAGAGTGGAAATACAATCTTTACAGCATGGTCCATGCCGAAAGCGAAGATGAGTTGAAGGAGACGGTCGAAGAGATGGTCGAAGAGATCGAACCGGAAGATCATGATATATTGAAAAGTACTGAAGAATTAAAGAAGACGAGCCTAAAATATTTTAATTCCTCATAAGATGTGAAAAATATGTTCGAAAGATCAAATAAAGAGTATGAGAGAGCTTGCAAGTACATCCCCGGAGGCGTCAACAGTCCCGCACGTTCTTTTCCATCAGTTGATCAGGATCCTCTTTTCATAGATAGGGGAAAAGGTAGTAAGATAGTAGATGTGGATGGAAACGAATACGTAGATTTCATCAATTCCTGGGGACCGATGCTGTTCGGACACCGCCATGAAGATGTCAAGGAGAGCGTTTCTGAAGTTCTAGAGAAAGGTACTAGCTTCGGAGCCCCTACTACCGTAGAGACCGATATGGCCGAAAAAGTCGTTGATATGGTACCCTCCATAGATAGAGTAAGGATGATCAACTCGGGAACAGAAGCGACCATGACCGCTATCAGGCTAGCTAGAGGCTTTACGGGCAGAGACAAGATAGTGAAGTTCACCGGGCATTATCACGGTCACGGTGACAGTTTTTTGATAAAAGCAGGCTCTGGACAGGCAACTTTCGGGCTGCCTGACAGTCCCGGAGTCCCGGAAGATCTGGCGAAACTCACTATCAGCGTTCCTTACAATGATGAAGAAAGTGTGGAGGAAGTGTTCCGTGAAGAGGGAGATGAGATCGCAGCGGTGATCCTAGAACCTGTAGCCGCAACTATGGGAGTTGGTCCTCCTAAAGACGGTTTTTTGAGCTTTTTGCGTAAGATAACTGAAGACCATGGAAGCCTCTTGATGTTCGACGAAGTGATAACCGGTTTTAGATTAGGGCAAGGTGGTGCGCAGCAGTACTATGGTATAGAACCTGACCTGACATGTTTAGGCAAGATCATCGGAGGAGGACTTCCCGTAGGGGCTTTCGGTGGAAAAGACGATGTTATGGATGAGATAGCTCCATGCGGTGATGTTTATCAGGCAGGAACTCTGTCCGGGAATCCATTAGCGATGGCCGCTGGATCGAAGATGATGGATCTGATCCAGGAGAACGAAGTTTATGAGGAACTTAACGAGAAAGGAGAATATCTGGCCGAAGGATTCAGAGAAGTTATATCGGAAGTCGAAATCCCGATAACTCTGAACAAAATTGGCTCGATGATGAGTACCTTCTTCACCGACCGAGAAGTAACGGATTACGAGAGTGCACAATCTTCAAATACAGATCTGTATGGAGAGTATTTCCAGAAGATGTTAGAAAGGGGTATCTACATCTCTCCTTCGCAGTTCGAAGCGATGTTCTTGTCTACAGCTCATACTGAAGAAGATTTAGATGAGACCATCGAAGCTGCTCGAGAGGTCTTCTTGGAGTTGGAGAGCTGAAGTTATTTTTTACATCCTCTTGTAGATCATCGCGCCTATTGACGCTATGAATAGAGCTGTGAATATTATCTGGATACCTATATTCGCGAAGTCCGTGCCTATCAGATAACCGTGGACAAGTGCGAAGAACAGCATTAGATACATCAGAGCGTGTATGGACTTCCAATAATCGGGTATCTTTGCTCTAACGAAGGCTGCTATCGTAGCTATGTATATGAGGAT
>CAYNOV010000014.1:0-17844 GCA_964398905.1 uncultured Thermoplasmata archaeon | reverse complement strand
CCCAACTGCCCACGGAAGAGTCCGAAAACAAATCCTCGGTCCAGAAGATGGTCTCTAAGGGAATAAATCCAGCCTGCCCCGATTGTGGATCCATGCTGACCCTTTCTGAAGGATGTGTGACCTGTCCAAGTTGTGGATACAGTCAGTGTTGATGAAATCGGACGTCTATAAAAAAACTTTTTTTCTTTCTTTAAGGATGTCAAAAATTAGATATAGTTCTTCCTAATAGGGTGAACCGGTGGTTAGATGGAAAAGAGAAAAACGAGAGTAATTATAATGGGAGCAGCAGGAAGAGATTTCCACAATTTTAACACTGCTTTCAAAGACAATGAAGAGTTCGAAGTCGTCGCGTTCACCGCGACCCAAATACCCGATATAGAAGGTAGAAGATATCCTCCAGCACTAGCCGGAGACCAATATCCTGAAGGAATACCTATAATACCTGAAGATAAGTTGGTTGAAACTATAAAAGAAGAAAGGATAGACGAGGTAGTTTTTGCCTACAGCGATGTCACACACGAATACGTGATGCATAAAGGTTCAAAGGTTGTTGCCGCTGGAGCAGATTTCGTTCTGTTGGGCAATGACGATACAATGTTAAAAGCCCGGATACCCGTCATCTCGGTCTGTGCCGGTAGGACCGGTTCTGGTAAGAGTCAAACTACTAGAGCCATCTGTGAATATTTGAATGAGAAGGGCACTGATCTGATAACTGTAAGACATCCGATGCCATATGGCGACCTTGAAAAGCAGGCCGTCCAGAGATTCGAAGATTATGAAGACTTGGATGAACATGATACCACGATCGAGGAAAGAGAAGAGTATGAACCCTATATAGATAAAGACATGGTGGTATATGCTGGAGTGGATTACGGAGCCATATTGAGAGAAGCTGAAAAAGAAGGAGATCTTTTGGTATGGGACGGAGGAAACAACGATACGCCATTCTACAGACCGGACCTTCATTTCGTAGTGTTGGATCCTCATAGGGTAGGACACGAAACCAAGTATCATCCCGGCGAAGTCAATCTAAACATGGCAGATGTTTGCATAATAAACAAATGTGACACCGCTGAAGAAGAAGATATAAAGCAATTGGAAGAAAACGTGAAAGAGGTAAATCCCGACTCGGAGATAGTTCGTGCTAACTCTCCGATCAAAGTCGAAGAACCAGATATGATCGAAGGAAAAAGAGTGCTTGTTATAGAAGACGGCCCGACACTCACTCACGGAGAGATGTCATTTGGTGCGGGAAAACTTGCGGCCGAAAAATACGGCGCCTCTGAAATAATAGATCCAAGAAAGACTGCAGTTGGTTCAATAAAAGAGACTTTCGAAAAACACCCTCACCTTGAAGATGTGTTGCCCGCTATGGGTTACTCTGACAAGCAGATAGAGGACCTGAGGAAGACCATAGAGGAATCGGACTGCGACGTGGTAGTTTCGGGAACTCCTATAGATATAACTAGAGTTCTAGACACTGACAAACCTATCGTACATGTGAAATACGAATTAGAGGTACAGGATGAAGGAGAACTCGAGACCATCCTAGATGGATTTAAAGAGGAATTCCTATAAAAAACCCTTTTCTTTTTACTATCCATTTTAGACGTTCAGAAACCCTTAAAAGGAGCCTAGTTCATAACTCATAATAGATGGATGTAGACTTGGCCGATGACGAACACTTTGTCCAATCCAGCAGGACATGCGCCCGCTGCAGAGGATCAAAAAATCTCTGCGGTAGAAAACGCTGTCCCGTTGTTGTCAAGTATTATCATCGTATGAAATCCCAGCCTATGATAGAAGATACAGATATATCTGGTTCTTCACCTCCAGGCGTCTTCGTCGGCCGCTACGGATATCCTAAAGTGGATGTCGGCCCTCTCGTACCTCCTTTTCACGGAGATACTCAGGAACTCGATACACCTGAAACGTGGGTCGGTAGAGATATCGACGATATCGTCAGCAATAGAACTCAACTCATCAGAGGAAAACATCCTGTTAGGGTAGATAAATTCGAAGATTCCAGCAGGCTGATAGATTATACCCGACAGATGGCTCTTTCTAAAGAACCTGCAGAAGTGGAGGCTTTCTTTAAAAAGAAACCTGGTGGAAAGATATCTCTTTCAGATTCCGTCCAACCATACGGTCCTTCTGGACCATTAAAAAAGCTTGATCTTGGAACTATCAAATTCGATAATAGATTGGATAAAGTGTACTTTGATACGGACCTTAAAGCCACCAAAGGAGTGATGAAACTTTATCAAAAAGATGTTCTCATCTCCAAAATACAGAGAGCATTCAGTGTGGGATCTTTCGGTCTAGAGGAGAACCGCAAGTTCGTACCAACTCGATGGAGTATAACAGCTGTAGACGACACCATCGGTAAAAATTTAAGGGAAGAGGTCAAGAGTTACAGACCGATAGACGAATATCGTGTATACGAGACTTGGGAACTCGATAATAGATGGGAGATATTGATGCTGCCTCGAACATGGATTTATGAACTCGTCGAGGCATGGTATCCGGAGACGGCTTGGAATCCACACGGAAATAATATCGCTATAATATCCAGCCATGAAAAATACGAAGGCAGATCAGATTACGCCGAAATAGGAGGATGTTTTTATGCGGCTAGACTCGCTATAGCAGAAAAACTCTCTAGGGAAAAGCGACAGGCAGGTGCGGTTATATTGAGAGAAACCCATCCAGGATATATAATGCCAGTAGGTGTTTGGAATGTGAGAGAACATGTGAGAGACGCTCTCAGAAAAGAACCCAAGACCTTTGAGAATCTTAAAGAGGCCTTATTTTACATCTCAACCCGATTGGATATAAAGATAGATACTTGGAAAAAATACAGCGAAGTACTTAAAGACTCATTATATCAGACCCGACTGACTGATTTTGGAGTAGGGAAAGGAAAGTCTTCGGATCAGGAGGAAAAAGATTTCAAATTCGGAGATGATAGACATTGGAATTAGAATTTGGTAAAAAAGAAGTCGAAGGCGTGAATGTCAAAATAACAAATTGTAAGACCGCCCTTTCCAATTCTAAACTTGAATCAGATTATGCTTTAAATCCATATAGAGGGTGTTCTCACGCTTGCCTTTATTGTTATTCTCCATTTGTGATAAAGGAAAAAAGACCCTGGGGTGATTTTTTAGATGTCAAAAGAAATATTCCAAGGATACTTTCAAAAGAACTTGCAAAAAAGGATAAAGGAGTAGTCAGGATAGGCAGTGTCACAGATCCCTATCAAAAAGCGGAGAAAGAATATCGTCTAACTAGAAAATGCCTTGTTCAATTAAAAAACAAAGACTTCCCTACCATAATTCAGACAAAGTCTTCCTTAGTCAATAGAGATATCGATCTTTTCGCAGATATGGATGTAGACGTAGGCTTCACGATCACTTCTTTGGATGATGATTTCAGGAGTACTTTTGAGCCAGGGGCACCTTCCGTCTCTGAACGACTGTCCGCGATCAAAGAATTGAACCAGGAAGGGATAGATACATGGGTTTTTATCGGCCCACTTTTTCCCTATATAAATGATGGTGAAGAAGATATAAAAAGGCTGAAAGATACTCTAGAATCAGTAGGAGTTAAAGAGATTTATCTTGACAAATTGAACATGAGAAAGGGTATCTGGTCAAAGATAAAGGAGAGGCTAGATGATGATATTAGAGAAAAATATAAACAGATTTACTTCGAGGACCTCGATTATTTTAAAAAGAAAAAGAAGATGTACAATAAGTTTGGAAAAACAGTTTTTTAAAGTCTAGAAAAAATCGCTCATCTTGTCTCTTCTGTAGATATCAAGCTGGCTGACTGTAGTGCTTTTTTCTTGGCTTACCGCGAAAAGAACCGCCTGAGCGATCTCTTCCGAATTCAAAACTTCTTCATCGTCATACTTTTCTTTGTACATCTCTCCATCTTTGGATTTTATATCTGTTCTGACTTCAGATGGATTTATCAGAGTCACACCGACTTTGAAAGGTCCAAGAACGCATTCCATACTGTGAGCGAACCCTTTAGTCCACCACTTTGAAGCCGCGTAAATGGGATTGAAAGAGCGTGGATTATTTGCGTCAAAACTTCCTATGAATACAAGATTTCCTTCAGATCTTTTGAGTAGAGGCATAGTCTCTCTAGTGAAAAAGAACATACCGTCACAGTTTGTTTCCATGATCGCTCTGTAATCTTCAGTTGAGAATTCATCTATATCATCGTATCTTATCACACCTGCATTGTTTACCATAATGTCCAATCTGCCGAAATATTCCCTGAATTCTTCTACAGATCTCTTTACCTGATCGGGTTTTCTAACATCTGTAGGTAGTACGATAGTATCGATAGAATATTCTGTTTCAAGCTCTTCGGATAAGTTTTTTAGCTTTTTTTCTCTTCTTGCAACCAGGCCTAGATCAACCTTTCTATCAGCTAAAGTTTTACACACAGCCTTACCTATTCCGGCACTTGCCCCAGTAACCAAAGCGGTCTTATGTTCTAAATTTTTGTCAAACATAAAATCATCACCTCATATCATCCCTATTTCTTCCAATTCCTCTTCTAGTTTTTCTAATTCGCTGGCATTCAAAGAATACATCGGTTTCCTCAAATCACCAAAATTCAAGCCTCTCAGTTTCAATGCACCTTTTACAGCAGACATCGTTGGATATCTATCGAATATATCTTTAATCTCTATTACCTTTTTCTGTTTTTTCACCGCATCCTTCAAATCTCCCGACCTGTAATTTTCGTAGATTTCCGTCACCAACTCAGGGAACACATTTCCAACAGCGGTAACAGAACCATCGCCTCCCATCGCAAGATAATTGAATATCTGAGAATCATCACCTCCGAAAAACACGAATTTTTCTCTCTTTTTCCTCACCTTTTTCATCGTTCTATAAAAAAAGTCGACGTCGCCAGAACTGTCTTTGATTCCTATCAATTTATCCACATCAATAAGATCTATCACTGTAGAAGTATCGATCTCGTTACCAGTGAATTGAGGGATCGAGTATAAGAACATAGGTATATCGATTTCATTCGAGACGTCTTCAAGATGGACCCGAAGACTTTTTTGGGTTATAGGATAATAATACGGTACTATCACATGGACTGCGTCGGCCCCCTTATCATCTGCAAATCTTGATATTTCAACCGCATTTTTAGTGCTGTTACACATACTACCGACTATGACAGGTACCTCATTCACATGTTCCAGGGTGGTTTCTATCACCACCTTTTTTTCTTCTAGAGTGAGTAATGGCCCTTCTCCATTGGTTCCGAGAAGATATATTCCGTGAGCATCCCCTTCGATCACATGATCTAAAAAATCCTTTAATCTGGTTTCATCAACGTTCTCTTCCTCGTCGAAAGGAGTTATCACAGCTGGGAAAACACCATTGAATATTCTATCTCTTTTCATGACTAAAATTGAATGAAAGAGGTATTTTAAATCTTCTTGCATTTACTATTTTATTTTTTAGAGATCATTTTTCAGAGAAGCATATCCTCATCATCTAAAGGTTCTGGACTACCTATGACTTCACCGCATTCAGGACAGACTTCACCAGCTTTTCCCTCTCTACATTTTGAACACAATGGCAATTTTCCACAGTCATGGGTGTAGTCAGTTCTTTTACCGCAGAAGTGACAAGTTTCGTAGACATCCTCTTGTCCGGTTCCTGCCGCGGTCTCCTCTTCAGTTTCTTTTTCCCTATCCTCTTCGTACGAACGTTCATCTTTTTCTGTTTCACTTTCTTCTTCCCCGATCCTATGGGGTTCACCGGTTGTGATGCTAGATATCCTAGTACTTGGTGCCTTGTACTCGGATCCTTCAAATTTTTTCAAGGCGGCTTGTACTTTCTTAGCCTGGAATATACCTATGTTGAGATTTTTGATCAAACTTAAAAAGTCGCGTTCCTCTGGAGGGAGATCAAGAGCTCGGTGTCTCAACAACCTTTCTGTTTTGTCGTCGATATCTTCCATGCTAACGGACATCTCGTCAACTCTCCTGATGTATTCTAAAACTTCCTTGCACTTCTTTATGCTCCTACCTGGATAGTGAGTAACGATATCGCAGAGTTTTATCCCTTCTTTTACCAATTTGTCTTTTTTCTCTTCGACGAGTTTTGATATTATCTCTTTGGATGCTTTTTCTAGCTCGTTTTTCTTTTCCTTGGGAAGAGAAGATAAGTTCATACTTTCTTTTAGATCGATATATCGGAACACGTCGTCTATGTAATTGTAAGGAACATCACATTTCTGGAAAGCCTCCTCTTTGGTGACCGTTTTACCTCTCCTGCACTCATATTCTAAAATATCTCTCGCGTATTTTTCAAGTTTCTTAGATTTCTCCCTGTCTTCCGCTACATTCAAACCTTCTGAAGCTGCTTGGAATTCTGAATCTATCTCTATAGCTCTTTCAAAGGCTCTCTTGGATTTCTCTAGCTTGTCCATCTCAAGTAGAACTCTTCCTTTATTGTTCCATGCATATTTGTCCTCTGAATCTAGTCCTATGGCCTTATCATAAGCTGCTAGGGCTTCCTTCAACCTTCCGGTTTCTTCGTAAGCACTGCCGAGTTCGAACCAAGCTTCCTGGTATTCTTCATCCTTATCTGTTGCTCTTTTGAAGCTCTTCACCGCTTCTTCATTAGAGATATCACTAGCTTCTGATTCGACCTGTCCCTTTTTGAACCACAGTTCTGGATCTTTTGGATCTTTATCCAAAGCCTCTTCATAAGCTTCTACAGAATCTTTTTTCCTACCTACTAAGTCGTAACATTCGGCCAGCATCCTCCAAGTTTCTTTGTCACCCATCCCGAGTTTTATGGCGGTATTCAGTGAACTTATAGCCTCTTCATATCGATCTGTCTCGAAGGCTAACTTCCCTTTGAACTTCCAAGTCTTACCGTTCTGGTCGTCTATATTCAATGATTGTTCGAAGATCTCTTTTGCCTCTTCATAGTCTCCATCATCTATCAGACATTTACCTTTAAGATTGAGATATTCAGTATTTTCAGGCTCGATCTCAAGAGCTTTGTCGTACCATTCTAAAGCCTCGTCATACCTTTCCATCTTCTTCAAAGCTTCAGCCTTCCTGATTATCGGGTGAACATCATCCTCATCTATATCATGAGCTTTGTTGTAAGACCTCAACGCGTTTTCAAATCTCTCGAGGTGTTCCTGTATCATGCCCTTCTGCATCCATGAAGATTTGTCATCAGGATCAAGTTCCAAGGCTTTATCGAAGGCTTCGATGCTCTTCTCGCTCTCTTTTAGGTACTTATGAGCTTTAGCTTTGTCCTTCCAGGTTTCAAAATCATTCTCGTCTTTTTTCAGTATCTTATCGCAGTAATCTACTATCTCATCCCATCTGTTCAGTTCCTTCAATATATCTTTAGCCATCCTCAAGTCATCTAGATTTTCTTCCAATTCTAGTACTCTCTCTATGGACTCGAAGGCGGATTCAGCTTCTCCCAATTTTTTCAAAGCTAAAGCCTTGTCTCTCCAAGCGTCTACGTTCTGAGAATTCATCTCTAGGATCTTATCAACTGTTGTTTTGACCTCACTCCAACGTCCTAATTCTTTCAGTGAAGTTTTTTTATGTTCCAGAACGTTGAGATCATACTTTTTCATATCTAAAGCCCTATCGAAGGATTTTACCGCTTCCCCGTGATCTTCCATTTCAGCAAGGCATAGACCTTTTCTTATATGGGCAAATCGATTACTTGGGTCCAATTCGATAGACCTGTCGAATGCCTCGATAGCTTCTTCGTATCGATTCAACCATTCTAAAGCAGCTCCTTTGCTGTACCATATATTTTCATCTTCGTCTTCTATCTCTAAAGACTTATCATAAGATCTCACGGCCTCTTCGTACCTGTCTATACCTTCCTGGGCGAGCCCTTTGCTGTACCATATCTTGTGATCGGTATCGTCGATCTCCACTGCTTTTTCGTATGCCTCGATCGCCTCTTCATATCTTTCGAGTTTATTTAGGGCATGTCCTTCATTGTTCCAATATCTTTTATCAGAAGGATCTACTTCTCTAGCTTTTCTAAAGCTTTCGACGGCTTCTTCGTACCTACCTATGTTGTACTCTGAAAGACCTTTGAAGTTCCATTCTTCTGCCCTTTCTCCGTCTATAGATAGACCATTTTCATAACTTTCTATAGCCTTTTTTTGATTCCCCATCCTTCTGTAAGCTTTACCTCTATCGAAGTAAGCCTGTGCATCTTCAGGGTCGAGGTTCAAAAGTCTGTCTGCCACTTTTATGACTTCATCATACCTCCCTAGATCTAATAGTGCCTCTTTTTTCCCTCTTAATGCATCTGGATTTCGTTCTTCAAGATCGAGAGCCCTTTCGAAACAATCTAGAGCTCTAGAAGGTTCATCCGTTTTAAGATGACCAGTCCCCATATCGATCCAAGCTTCTACATTGTCTTCTTCGATCTCTGTGATCCTTTCAGCGACTCTGATGGTCTCGGACCACTTCTCCTCTTCTTTGTATAGTGTTTTTTCGTGCTCTAGCGCTTTCACATCTTGAGGATTCAAAGATAATACTTTTTCGAAAGCCTGTATCGCTTCTTCATCTTTTCCCAGCATCTGTAGCGCTACACCTTTATCATAGAGTGCACTGGCATCCTCTGGATAACTTTCTAGGATCCTATCGCATATCTTTATCAGTTCTTCGTATCTTTCTAGTTCTTTTAATGCTTCTTTTTTATTGTTCAATAAACGGTGATCCTCCATATCTAAATTTATTCCTTTTTCGAAAGCCACCACAGCTTCCTCGAGATTTTCCATTTCAAAAAGGATAGTGCCCTTTTCGTTCCACAGTTCTTTATCATCAGGATCGAGAACGATAGCGTTCTCTATCGCTTCAAGAGCATCTTCGTGCCTTTCAAGGTTATGTAAAGTTATACCTTTCTTAGTCCATAATTCTTTATTGTTCGGATTCACGTCTATACCGTTATCGAAACACACAACGGCGTCGTTCAATTTACCTTTCTCTTCCAGTATAAGGCCTTTTTTCAGCCATATATCTTCGTTGTTAGGGTCTATATCCAACGCTTCATTAAGAACATCTAGGGCTGCTCCAAGATTTCCATCTCTTCTGAGAGCCATGCCCTTTTCAGCCAAAGTTTTGGAGTCTTTAGGATCTATATCTAATATTTTATCATAAAAAGAGATATCGTCTGGATCTATTTCTAGACCGGATCTGTAAGCTCTGATGGCCTCTTCTTCTCTTCCAAGATCGGCCAAAATATCTCCTTTATTGGCGTAAGTCATCTTTTCTTCTTCATCTACCTCTAGCGCGTCTTGTAAGTGCCTCAATGCTTCGTCTCTGTTTCCCTTTTGAGCTAAGATCAAAGCTTTGTGGTTCAAGGCCTCTACATCGTGTGGTTGAACTTGAAGAGCTTTTTCTTCAGTTTCCAGGGCCTCATCTTCGAATCCGATGTTGAAATAGAACCACCCCAACTTATCATATAACCCTGAGAGCTCTTCTTCCCTCTTTTTTAAAACATCTTCTTTTTCCCTCAAGTAATCCCAAGTTTTGTCTAAATTTTCTTTTGCTTTTTCTATATCTCCCTCTTGGCGGTGATCTTCTGCCTTTTTCAATAATTTGTTAGATTTTTTAATAACCCTTTTTTCTTTATCCCACAACGAGCTAATTGAATCTAATACCATTTTGATCCTCCTATCTATAAAAACAATCGTCTGTAAATATATAATATTTTTTACTGGCGAAAAGAAAATTTTTACAGAGTGATCATAGTGACCCAGTAGTTTTCATTCACAGTCTAGTTTTTATACTCCCAAAGATCGATGAAGATCGATGATAAGAGGCAGGTATGTCTGACATATATCTTCATCTCAACAACTACATAGATCGAACATGAGTTCCCATAAAAAAATATATAGTCAAAATGGATTGATATGGTAGGAGCGCGTGAAGATATCATGAGGAAGACAAAAATAGTAGCGACGATCGGACCCGCTTCCGAAAAACAAGAGAAACTTGAAAGACTCGTAAATACAGGTATAGACGTTGCGAGACAGAATTTTTCTCATGGAACACATGAAGATCATTCTAAGACGTTAGAACTATTGAGGAAGATCTCTGACGAGATCGGTGTTATGATGGACACACAGGGTCCCGAGATAAGATTGAACGAGATCAAGGAAGGTACTGAGATCCATCAGGGTGATCTGATCACTATAGTAACTGACGAGGTTGTTGGGGACGAAGAGACACTTCCAGTAGATTATCCTTCTATCGAAGATTTTCTAAAGTCTGGAGATAAATTACTGATCGACGACGGTCAGATCGAACTCGAGGTTTTAGGATCTGATGAGGAAGTAAGATGTGAAGTCATCTACGGTGGAAAAGTCATGTCAAGAAAATCTGTGAACGTCCCTGGTAAAGATATGGGTCTTCGTGCTCCTACTGAAAAAGATATCAGAGATATCAATTTTGGAGCTGATGAAGGTTTTGATTTCGTTTCAGTCTCTTTTGTAAAATCGGCTGAAGATATAGAAAAGATCAGAGAACTTCTTGATGAGAAAGATTCGGACATGGATATAATAGCTAAGATCGAGCATATCAAAGCAGTAGAGAACATCGATGAGATAATCAAAGCTTCGGATGGAGTCATGATCGCTAGAGGCGATCTCGGTGTTGAGGTCCCCGCTTCAGACGTTCCCGTGCTGCAGAAAAAGATAATCGAAAAAGCGAATCTAGAAGAAAAGCCAGTAATCACGGCCACTCAGATGTTGAAGTCTATGACCGAAAGTCCTAGAGCTACAAGAGCCGAGGTATCAGATGTCGCTAACGCGGTTATAGATGGTTCCGCCGCGGTCATGCTTTCGGAGGAGACAGCTATAGGTAAATATCCTGTAAAATCCGTCGAGTTCATGTCGGAAGTCTTAGAGAAGATGGAGGATTATGTGAAAGGTAGGAAGTATTTTACTACTGAAAAGGAGGGCGGCGATATCGCGGATATAATCGCAAAAAACGTTACCCAGGCCGCTCGTGAGATCGATGTAAAATTTATCGTAGCTCACACCTCTTCAGGATATACAGCTCACAAGATAGCAAGGCTAAGACCTGATGTTGAGATAATCGCGTTCACCGATAAAAGATCGGTCCAGCGTAAGTTGAATCTGGCCTGGGGTGTGAAGCCTTTCTATACTGAATTTCCAGACCACGTGGACGACATGGTATGCAGCACCGCTGGAGAACTTTTTGAGAGAGAGATGGTAGAAAAAAAGGACAAACTATTGATAACGGCGGGCGTACCCGCTCCTGTAACAGGGATAACTAACATGATGCAGATAAGGACCGTTGAAAGTCTTCTTGAAGAAGGATGTGAGATTTAGATATTAACGTATCACACGGAACGAATCGAATTCGCCCGTAGGTTCCTCTTCTGTTATCTCCACATCATCTACTCTTGCATGAGGCTGGTCATTTTTACAGAATTCTATTACCTCTTTCACCTTGTCTTCGGGTCCTTCGAAGACAGCTTCGACCCTTCCATCTTTCAAGTTTTTGACCCATCCATCGATGCCGACTTCTCGAGCTTTATCTCTAGTGTTAGCTCTAAAGAATACACCTTGTACCTTCCCGCTAAAGAAACAATGCCTCCTAATCATATCATCATAAAGGGTATATCTAAAATGGTTGAAAAAGTTTTTTGCCGGATCGCCTTTTATCTACATATTTCGCCGCATTCACAGATGACTTTGACCGCTTGTATAGCATCTTCAGGCGTCTGATAAACGGGTATATCTCTTTTTTCTATCTTCTCTGTCATCTTATGGGTGAATTCTCCTCCTGAAGCGATGGTTATGATAGGTTTTCCTTTTTCCTGCAGTTCGTCCAATTTTTCCACTATATCTTCATCTAGCGCGGGAGATTGGAACAAACATATCACGAGTAAAACATCCACGTTTTTCTCTTCTAATGTTATCTCCATCGCCTTTTTGTATCTCTCTGATGGAGCATCGCCGACTATATCTACTGGATTTTTCAGAGTGGCATGATCTGGTATCTCACCCTCTTCGACAGCTTCTTCGAACTTATCTTTGGTCTCTTCAGAAAATTCGGCAAGGGAAAGTCCTTTCTCTACTAGAGAGTCTGTGGACATGACTCCAGCTCCTCCGCCATTTGTCACTATACCAACATTTTTCCCTTTTGGAAGTGGTTGAAATGATAGTGCTTTCGCCCCATTGAACATCTCCCGTATAGTTTTCAGTCTGATTATATCAGACTGTTTGAACGCGCCATCATACACTCCATCTTTCCCGGCTAGAGACGCTGTATGAGAGGTGGCTGCCGAGGAACCCTTCTCCGTCCATCCAGATTTGATCGCCAAGATAGGTTTTTCGCTCTCCCTAGCGGCTTCAAAAAATTTTCTCCCTTTTTTTAACCCTTCTATGTAAAATATGAGGTGATCTGTTTTTTCATCTTCAGAGATATAATCTACAAGGTCGGCCTCGTCTATATCGGCTCTATTACCATAACTAACGAATTTACTGAGGCCTATATTAGATTCTGAGAACCAATCAAGGACTGCCGCACCAAAGGCTCCGCTTTGGGACAAAAAAGCTACGGACCCAGGATCTGGACGAGATTGTCTTTCTGGTGGGTTAAAAATAGTGTCAAGTTCGTTCCAATGGTTATATATACCCAAACAATTTGGACCTAGAAGATTCATGTTGTGTTCCTCGACTATTTTTTTGACTTCATCCTCAAGGTCCTCTCTACCCGCCTCGCTGAAGCCCGCACTTACCAATATGATATTTTTGATACCTGATCTGCCGCATTGTTTAACTATATCAGGTATTATTTTTGCGGGGAGACAGATGATGGCTAGATCGATCTCAGACCCGATATCAGAAACGGACTCATGAGCCTGAATACCCAGGACTTCTTCCTCTTTGATATTGACCGGATATATTTTTCCTTCGTATCTTCTCTTCAATGATTTCATTATAGCATTACCGACTTTTCCCTCTTGATTGGAAGCCCCGATCACCGCGACACTGTCCGGCCAAAACATATCGTCTAGGTCCATGATACCGTTTTCTAGGTTAGGGAATTAACTATTTACTTTTTTCTGTATTACAATTAGAATCGTCATCATGTCTGGTGCTTTTATTTTCTTAAATCTTAGTAAAATATTTATAGTCTAATAGGATTGTTTGAATCGTATTCAACTATGACTAAGAGAGATTCTATTGATGAAGACTTAGTGGAAGAGATCATGTTGAGATTGAAAGAAACAGGAAATTCGAGTACTGTTCTTATAGATACATATACAACGATGGTTGCTAAGACCAATTTCTTTCTTTTGAAAGGTCTATTGGATTTTGAAAAAAGCAAAGGTTTTTTCGTAGCTCTTGATAGACCTTATCAGAATATGGATTATCTCCTTAAAAATCACGGTATCGATAGAGAGAAGATCTGGTATATAGATACCGTACCCCGTCTACCCAGGGAAAAGAAGGGAAGCGAAAAGAATGTTGATTTCGTGGATAAAACTTTCGAGATAGAAAACCTCATGGAGGTTTTTGAAAGTGGTAAAGATAGAGATGGTTTTGGAACTTTAGATGATGTGGATTTTATTTTGATAGACAATCTCTCTTCGATGCTGAGCTATAACAGCTTAGATAAAGTTGAACAATTCGTTGGTACTTTCAGGGAAATGATAAATATACATGATCACCTTTTGGGCTGTATCGTTATGGATACCGAAGCTCAAAAAGAACTTTATGATGTTGTAAAAAAGCATGTCAATAAAGTTATAGATGTTAGAGACCTGAAGGAGGAGTTTTAAACATGGCAGAATTTGAAAGGATATCGACAGGAATTAAGGGATTAGATGAGATGATCGAAGGCGGCTTTCCTTTTCCATCAGTAACCCTTGTAGCTGGTGGCGCTGGAACCGGTAAAACGACCTTTGGATTAAAATTCCTAACCGAAGGAGCGAAAAAAGGAGAGCAGGGACTTTTCTTTACCACGCTTTCTGAGCCCACACAATGGATGCTGAGATATACGAGTCAATTCGACTTCATAAACCAAGACTATTTTGGTGATGAGATAAAGTATCAGGATATCGGGCTGATAGTTCAGAACGAGGGTTATGAGGAACTATTAGATTTCATAGACGATAAGATCGCGGAAGTGATGCCCCAGAGGATAGTGATAGATCCTATAACGGTCATCGGAACTTTTCTAGATGAAGATTATAGGTCGTTCCTTTTTGAACTCACGAACCTTCTCAAGAATTGGCAGGCTGTAACAGTGTTGACGGGTGAAGTCTCCCCTGGTGAGACCTATCCTGAGGATGTAACTTATGCCGTAGACACTGTCATACTTCTGAGTATGCTTGAAGAAGAAGGATCGAGAAGAAAGTATTTAGAGGTACTTAAGATGAGAGGGACCGACCACACGACCGGTAAACAACCCATCAGTATAACAACGGAAGACGGCATCGTGGTTTTGAAATCTAGATTCTGATATCTATAGTCTTTCGTATGGATGATCTTACCAGTCAGTCGTAATGTACTGGACTTTAAGGAAAACTATATATAGAACCTCTATTTTTCATGCTAGATTAGAAGAGGTGTAATACATGATGTCTGGTCAGCAACCTATATTCGTTATGAAAGAGGATACCGAAAGATCAAGCGGAAAGGACGCACAGAAGAACAACATTCAAGCCGCGAAAGCGATAGCCGACGCGGTGAGGACCACATTGGGCCCAAAAGGCATGGACAAGATGCTTGTCGATAATCTAGGTGATGTAGTGATAACGAACGACGGTGTTTCCATATTGAATGAGATAGATATAGAACATCCTGCCGCGAAGATGTTGGTCGAAGTAGCAGATACTCAGGAAGAGGAATGCGGTGATGGAACGACTTCTGCCGTTGTACTAGCAGGTGAACTGTTGAAGACAGCGGAAGAAAGGATAGATCAACTCCATCCTTCTATAATCGCAAACGGTTATAGACTAGCATCTCAAGAGGCTTCTAAAATCCTTGACGATCTCAAGTTGGATATCGATCTAGACGATGAGGAGAACTTGAAGGATATTGCCTCCACGGCGATGACCGGTAAGAACGTAGAGATCAACAAGGAGAAATTGGCCGATATAACCGTTGATGCGGTCCGTCATATCACTGAGGAGACAGAAGACGGCTATACTGTAGATGTCGATAACATCAAAGTCGAGAAGAAAGCCGGTGCCAGCGTTGATAACACTGAATTGATAGACGGTATGATATTGGATAAAGAAAGACTGCATGACAACATGCCGAGGGAGATAAAAGATGCGAAGATCGCTCTCCTCAACAGCGCGTTAGAAGTACAAGAGACCGAGATGGACGCTTCTATAGAGATAACCGATCCAGATCAGCTCGAAAAATTCGTCAATAAAGAGGAAGAGAGCCTTAAAGAGATGGTGCAGATAGTGAAAGATTCTGGAGCTAATGTCTTGCTCTGTCAGAAAGGTATAGATGATTTAGCTCAACACTATCTTGCTAGAGAAGGCATCTTCGCCATAAGAAGGGTCAAGAAGTCGGACATGAAGAAATTGGCTAAAGCTACTGGTGGAAACATTGTGAACAATCTGAAAGATCTTTCTCCTGAAGACCTAGGTTCCGCGAAAAGCGTGAACGAAAAGCTTGTATCTGGGTCTCACATGACCTTCGTGGAAGGTACCGAGGAAGCAAAAGCTGTGTCTCTCTTATTGAGAGGCGGAACCGATCACGTAGTAGATGAGCTTGAAAGAGCTATTGAAGACGCTATCAAAGTGGTTTCAGTCGCTATCGAGGACGGCGCGGTCCTTCCTGGTGGCGGAGCAACAGAGATAGAACTCTCTAACCGACTGAAGGACAGAGCCGGCAGTATCGAAGGCAGAGAACAGATCGCATTCGAAGAATTCGCTGAGGCTTTGAGCATAATACCGAGGACCATAAGTGAAAATGGAGGACTTGACGGCATAGACGTACTGATGAACTTGAATACAGCCCACGAGAAAGAAGATAAGAAAACCTATGGCGTTAATGTCGAAGACGGAGAAGAACCTGAAGATATGGTCGAGAAAGGCATAATCGAGCCGTACAGAGTGAAGAACCAAGCTATAAAATCCGCAACTGAAGCCGCCAACATGATCTTGAGAATAGATGATGTAATAGCCTCAAAAGGTGGAGGCGACGAAGACGCTGGTGGACCACCAGCCAGCGGCCCCGGTGGTGGAATGCCCGGCGGAATGGGCGGCGGAATGCCTCCCGGGATGTAAATAGAAAGCGGAGTGGTTCCACTCCTAAAAACCCTTTCTTTTATGATTTTAAATTGTGAGGATCAAAAAACGGCAGAGTATCTTCCCATCGTTCAAAAGTGAACAGAATATTTTTGTTTCAGTTCATCCCTGTTTTGCCCTTTGAGCAGTTTCTAAAACTTCGTCCCATGCCTCTAGACTTTTCTTCGCCTCTTCTTCTTCGAGTTTTTCTATCGCATAGCCAGCATGAACTATGACGTAGTCGCCGATTTCAGCTTCGACTAAAGATATATTTACCTCTCTAGTAACTCCGCCAAAATCTACTTCGGCAGTATCTCCGTCTATGTCTTCTATCAAACCAGGAACTGCTAGACACATTGCAGTTAAACCTACAAATACTTATAAGATAAAGGTTGTGGAGAGCTCATGGAAGTTTTCATCGATAGATGTAACAGTTATGAAGAGTGTTTTGAGGTCGTAGAGAACGCGTTCGAAGCTCTAGGAGGGGTCGATGAATTTGTTAAAGATGGAGAGACTATTCTGATAAAACCCAATCTACTCAAAGGCAGTGCACCCGATGAAGCAGTTGTCACCGACCCAAATTTCATAATAGCTGTGATCAAGGTCTTAGAAAGAAAGGATATCGACATGATCGTAGGTGATAGTCCAGCAGGACGGATGACCGAAAAAAACCTTGAAAAGCAGTATGAGAAAAGTGGATGGGATAAGATCGAGGATGAGACAGATGCCAAGTTGAATTATGATATAGAGAGTATCAAAAAAGATCTACAAGATGGGAAGACCAAAAAGAGCTTCGAGATGATAAAGCTCGTTGAAGAAGTGGATGGTATTATAAATCTACCCAAATTGAAGACTCATTCTTTAACGGTTTTCACAGGAGCGGTAAAAAATAAATACGGATTGGTTCACGGTCTGAACAAAGCAGCATATCATGGCCAATTCAAAAGACTCAATCAATTCGGCAGGATGCTTCTCGATGTTAATCAAGCAGTAGATACGAGGTTGAACATCATGGACGGCATAATTGGGATGGAAGGAAAAGGTCCTTCCGGTGGTGAACCTGTAGAGTTGAACTGTATCATCGCCTCTAAAGATCCTTTGGCAGTGGACTATTCTGCCTGTAAATTGACGGGAATCCCTCCTCAAAAAGTACCTACCATTCTGGAGTCAGAAGTCGATTTTGACGATATCGAGTATTTGAACAGAGTTCCGCATTCATTTGAAAAAGATATAGACTATCCTTCTGGTGGTTCAACACCTTGGATGTTACCGAACTTCATATCCGATATCTTCGCCAATTTTTACCTGGATAGGCCAAAATTGAACAAAGAAAAATGCACACAGTGCTGGGAGTGTCATGAGATCTGCCCTGAAGAAGCCATAACTAAGAAAGATCACGGACCGAAGATAAGTTGGTGGAGATGTATCAGGTGCTACTGCTGTGCTGAGACCTGTCCCGAGGAAGCTTTATCTAATTGAAATAGTTTTTAAAACTCTCTGATTTATATAGCGAGAG
>CAYNOV010000013.1:0-17947 GCA_964398905.1 uncultured Thermoplasmata archaeon | reverse complement strand
ACCGTTAACTACACACTTGTGATAGGTCTAGGTCATGACTACGAGGAGATGGAAAATGAAGGCGAGATATCTGATGACTATGAGCTGACTTTTCCTTCAGATAATACGTATAAAGATATGCAGTTGGTCCTAGAACACGAAGAAAGATGGAACCAGACGATGCAGTATAGCGTTCAAACTCCCGGTGATTATAGATTATCTTTCTTCCTAGTCAGAGACGGTGAGGTATACAGGAATCTACATCTTTGGATAGAGATAAGAGAGGGATGATATGGCCGATGTAGTTCTGAGTAAGAGAGGACGTTTACTCTTCATATTACCTATCGTCCTCGTGGCTCTCTCGATGTTCACTGGAGAACCTTTCGTTGTGGTCACCGCGGCATTCTTGTTTTCTATCATATTTTACTCGCGTTTTGAAGTTTTGAACTCTTCCGTAGTTATAGAAGATCATATCTCAGATCAAAACAAGACCGTCGGCGAAACCTTCGAAGTTGAACACGTGGTGAAAGGAGATAGAGGACTCGAAGTCGACTTATCTAAAGAGTTAGCGGACGATTTTGAACTCACAGAGGATAAAAAAGAGATCGATCAACTGAGTACTGGATCTCATATATCTTACAGAGTGAGACCATCGAGCAGAGGCTATCATAATATAGGAAAATTGAAAGGTTGGCTTTACGACCCTTTGAAGATCTACAAAAAGTCGATAGAACACGACATCGAAGGGGAAGTAGTGGTTCAGAGCTCTAAAGAGGCGATCAAAAAGGCCAAAACTTACTCCAAAAGAAGTTATTCACAAGAATTCATCAGTGACCCCTTCGCCTTTTCAACAAGATCGAACGAATTCGATGGTATCAGGGAATTCCAACCTGGCGATTCAATGAGAGATATCCACTGGAAATCGTTCTCAAAGTTTCAAAAATTGATGACGAAGATATACGAAACAATCTCTCCAAAAGGTATCCACGTGATTCTAGATTGCTCTCCATCCATGAGGAGAAAGTTGCCTGATGGTTCCACGAAGTTGGACCATTCTCTTTACGTTACACTACAGGTTCTGAAAAATTTTCAGACCCACGGACATGAGATCGGCATGACAGCTCACGACCACACAGGCATAATATTTCACCAAGACCTTGATCTAGGAGAGGCTGCATTTAGAAGGATATACGAAAAAGTGAGTGATCTTCCCGGGGCGATAGAATCAAAAGATACTTCGATCGAAAGGTACGACACTTCTATCGATTTCGATGAGCTCGACGAAAAAGAAGAACGATTTTCAGAGAAGATCAGCCAGTTTTCCTCCAACTTTCGTGGGAAACATCTATCCGGTGTGCTTTCTGCAGTTGATAAGATAAAAGTCAGAGGGAAAGAGAAAAGATCAGTCATAATGATCTCTGATCTAGAAAGTCGTCCTCAAGCGATGCTTAAAGCGGTCAAACACTTAAAAGAGATAGACGATGACGTCTGGTTGATAAATCCTTTCAGCCCCTGGTATGAAGTCGGTGAGGTGGATCAAGAAGTATTGGAAAAAGCCTACCAAGAATATGAAAAACTTCAGAATATTTTAGAAAAATTAGAACGGTTGGGCTGTTCTATCTTCGAACTCTATCCGGATAGGGAAGGTATCGATATACTCGAAGAGAGAGGTGAAAAGCTAACATGAAAAGAAAATATATGGTCGTTCATCTACTCAGCTTGATTTTGGTCCTATCAACGATCTATCATTCTACAAGTCACTTTTCTATACTAGCGATCTTCCCTTTCGCTGTGGTTTCATACAGTGTCCAGAGTGAGTATGAGAGATATATGATACCTATGTTATCTCTCGCCACTTTTATCTCGCTTTTCTTTGTAACTCTCGGCTCAATGAACGAGATATTTTTACTCCTTATATTTTCCCTCACATTTTCTCTTCCACTCTTACTCTATTGGATCATAGTTTTACTTGAAGAAGTAAAGGTTCAGTGGAAACCTTTGGGAGTATCACTATCGTATGTTTTGCTGACTGTGTTGACTTTCTACTTACTACCAGAGTTGATAGATATTTCTGGATTCTTACTTTCGCCTGAAAACAGAGGGGTCCAAACGCTGATGTTTTTCGGTTCAGGTATGATCATGGCAGTAGCTTTTCACGTGACTTTAGAGGTGAAAGGCCGCTCCTAAGAGAAATCTCCCTTAGGCGCTGTAACTTTGTTTTCGAGAATTTCGTCCAATACATGAGAAGGATCTAAGTCCTCGAGTTCTGCCTCTACTGAGACTATCATCCTGTGTGGCAGTACTCTTTTGGCCATGGCTTTCACATCGTCCGGTATGACGTAATCTCTACCGTTTATCATAGCATAGGCTTTCGAAGTATAAAGGAGGTGCTCCCCTGCTCTTGGAGATGCTCCTACGACCAGATCCTCAGTATTTCTGGTCTCTAATATCAGATCGCGTATGTATTCTATCACAGGTTCGGAAAGAAACACATCTTCGTGAATACCTATCATATTGAGTCCAAGATCCTTTTCTACCGTTTCGGCTTTCTCTATACTCCATCCTGAATTCTTACTCTTCAACATCTCTAATTCTTTGTCTGGAGAAAGATATCCCATATCGCTCTTTATCATGAACCTATCGAGTTGTGCCTCTGGAAGTGGATAGACTCCCTCTGTCTCTATCGGATTTTTTGTGGCGATAACGAAAAATGGATCGGGAAGAGATATCGTTTTTCCCTCGATGGTGACCTGATTCTCCTGCATAGCTTCTATCAAAGCGCTCTGAGTTTTTGGAGGCGCCCTGTTTATCTCGTCCGCCATGAGCACTTGAGCGAATACAGGACCCTTCCTCAATTCGAATTCACCTTTTTTTTGATCGTAATAGTAATGACCAGAGATATCGGCTGGAAGCATGTCCTGCGTGAATTGTATCCTCTCATAATCTAGATCGACCGCTTTGGTGAATACCTTTATCATCGTTGTCTTAGCTATCCCTGGGACTCCCTCTAACATCAGGTGTCCGCCTGTCATGAGACAGATCAAAAAATCATCTATTACTCCCTCATAACCGGTTATCACCTTACCGACTTCCTTTTTAACAATTTCTACCCGCTCTGCGAAAGTATCTGGCTCTACCAATCTAATCATCTCCTATTTCGCCCTCTATAAACCTCTCGTTGATCATCTTAAGCTTTTCTTCATCCCAATCAGGATGATCATTTAAGACTTTTCCGACAGTATCTGTTTCTTCCTCTTCTTCATTTACAAAGTGTAGGATGATATATCTAATCTTCTCGAAGAATCCTTTATCATCTTCTGAAACAGTAGAATATATACCGATGCTCAACCCCACTAACGATAATAAGACGGCGATTATCCTGTTAGGAAGTTCACCAGTATAGACTATACGGTACAGGAAGCTTATCTCTCTATGACTTTCGTCAAAGATTATATTGGCTCTTCCCTCAGAAAGATGATCCAAAATATTTTCTGCAAGTTGCCTATTGTCCTTCCTTTCCAACATGGAATTTATGAATATGCTTGGGTCTGAAACGAGTATCAACTCTCCTTCACCGTATTCTTCAGTGGTCATCAATGGATACTGCTCAAAAGATTCATCCTCATCTTTTACTCCGTTCTCGTTTTCGTCGAGCCAAGAGGCCTCAGAACTCCTCATCAATGTGGTGGCGTTTTCATCTTTATCTATAGCGGTGGGTGAATTGAGCTCCACTTGGGACACTTCTTGAGTGATATCATGTTCAGTGAAGTTGTAAGATACTCCTCTCTCCGGTTTTTCCTCGAAGGCTAGATCCAAAAGAGGATATGGATGGAAAGAAGAGTTTGTATCTAAACCTTCAAGAAGAGTGTTTCCGGTGCCGAAATCGTCAGCTATGACTGCTATCCCGCCTTCCTGTAGGAAGTCGTGCACGTATTCTATATTTTCCTGCTCGAATCCCTGTCTCGGACCGATCATCATCAACCCAGTGTTTTCAGGTTCCACTTCATATTCTGACAATTCTCTCTGAGTCACTTCTGTTTGTGTACCCTCTGCGAGTTCGATATTAGGGGCGAAGTTCCCCATCTCTCTTGTCTTCACCGCTAGATCACTGCATCCGTTCCATCCCGGATTGTAGATACTGAAATCACTCTCACTCACCAAAATCGGTGCCGAGATAGAGAAGAAAAGTATCAGGAAGAAAATAGCTATAGTTATTATGTATATAGTTATCTTATTTCTCCCGCTCATCATGATGTAATCCTCCTTATCAACTTTGAAACTGAAGAGTTGAATTCCTTGATCTCTGATTCATGTATATCTCGCTCAGTGAAAAGAGCCTTTTCGAACAAGCTTGTAACGTGGCTCAATTCTTTTCTGAAATCACTGAACGTCGGATGAGAAGTCATCTCTTTTTCGATCTCACGGTGTGTTTTACCTTCTTGGACCTCGATGAGATCCCACCTTTGCATCATATCTAGGAATCTTCCGTAAGCTTTGGTGATCTCGTGCCTCTCGCTTATGGAAGGTATCGATATCTCCTGTGTTGGTTTGCTTTCACCGGTTTTCGTAATCTCTTCTACAGGCTCTTCTTCTTTTTTGGAGAATAAAAAGATCGATGCTATAATGATGATCATCAGGGTGGTCAACCCTCCGATGATGAAAGTATCCATCCAGAACTCTTCTTCTACGACTTCGAATCTTATCTCAGTTAGCTCTGCGCTTCTGTATCTTTCTGATCCATCAAAGGAAAAGCCCAATACGTTCGTCCCCACTTCTAATCCCTCATCACTCGAGAGAGAAAAGTTAAAAAATCCTTCATCATCGGTTTCTATTTTTCCGATCTGATCTCCATTTAGGTAGACATCCAATTCTTGAGAACCTATACCGTTGGTATAGCCATCTTCTTCTTTGGAAATGTTGATCAATCTTCCTTTTAACGTGAAGTTATTTGCGCTATCATGTTCAACCTCGGCAGTATATTCTAAGATGACTATATCGGTCGGAATACTGACCTCGAAACTCACGTTTTCATGAGTAGATGAGATGGTATCGTTTTCTGTTCCTTCAAATACCACCTCTATTACAGATGTACCCCATCTGAACCTTTTGGAATCATAGGTTATATCGAATGAACCGTTTTCATCCGGAGAGATCTCTCTATCAGGTGCATAAAGCTCGATATCTGTGAGATCGATATCTGCGTCTGTTTCGAACAAGCCGTCTATAGTTATGTTTTCATCATAATATGCTTCTTTTTCGATCTCAAGGTCTATGTTCGAGCTGTAAGGTATTATTTGGACTATGAGTTCTTCAGAGGTTAGATCGGTTTCGTCTAAGCGTGCAGAAAACTTCAATTCGCTGAACAATCTGAGACCCCAACCGATTTCATATCTAAAGATGTAACCATCATCTACGATATCAGGTTCTACTTCTGATCGTCCGCCATTGAGCAAAAGCGATACATCTGCGGTAGTGTTGAACTCGTCACCGTCAAAATAGTTCACCTCTATCTCGAAGCTCTCTCCAGGATGAGTCGTATCCGGTCCATAGATGAACAACGAAGGAGGAAGGTCTAATTCATGTCCTATATCCTCGAGATATTCTCTGTATTCTATAAGGAGTAATCCATTATCCTGTATCGATCGCTCTAGACCGGAAAGATCAACGTTTTCACGATCTATCTTTTGGATGTTTTCTTCCATCTTATCTAGATGTTTTTGCATAGCGTTGAGGTGATCATGTGTATTATTGAAGGCTTCAACAGGAGATATCTCAGAATCCTCATCTTCTAAAACCATGGCCGAGAGATTAGTTACCATATAGCTGTGCTTCTCGGAGTAAAGTGTAAGATTTTTAGAAGTGCTGTAAAGCGGAACGAAATATTCTTCTAAAAACTCTGAACTTCCTATCTCTCCTTTGATATCTTGATAGACAGATTCTGGTTTCGATAACTCCTTTTCGATCTCCATCGATAGATCTTTAGAATTGTTGAGAGCTTCTTCATCGTATCGATTCGAAAGATCCCCGTTCTGATCTTCGTAAAATGTGTAATTGACGGAAAGAGCTTCATCTAAAGGTCTTTCCAACTTACCTGCAGTTATGTTCAAAGTCTCATATAAAGAGGCCAGGTCTTCTTCAGACTCCTCAGGATCTACATGCTCGCCTGAAGCATTCCCGATAACGAGGACAGATGAAAGGATAATGATTATCAGAGCTGATGATATTGTTTTCTTTAGTAGGGTCATCCTACCAGCTAATTTTAAAAAACCCATTAAAACTTTTCTGCTGAAAAGCCATACTAAAAGCCTTCCTGTTCTGTTCTTTCGATTATCTCGTCCTGTAGACCTTTCGGAAGATTCACGAAATAATCACTGTATCCGGCGACCCTCACCATCAGATCTCTGAAGTCTTCTGGCTGATCTTGCGCTTTTCTCAGAAGATCAGCGCTGACCACGTTGTACTGTACATGGTGTGAATCCATCTTGAAGTAAGCTCTCATCAGATCTGCCAGTTTTCCCCTCGTTCCTTCATCTTGAACGAGATCGGGAGATAATTTTTGATTCAGAAGCGTTCCACCCGACTTGATATGATCCAGTTTTCCTATCGATCGGAATACAGCTCCGATACCTTCACGATCAGCTCCTTGAACAGGGGATATCCCCTCTGAAAGCGGCTTGTCAGCTTTTCTGCCATCAGGTGTTGAACCGCAAACACTTCCGAAATAAACATGGACCGTAGTAGGAAGTCCATAAACCCTTCTAGAAGCTTTTCTCACAGGCGTAGGAGGATAACTCTCCACTATCTCGATGCAGTCATCGAATACTCGGACAGCTAGCTCATCGGCTCGATCATCGTCGTTGCCGTACCTGGGGGTCTTATTCAAAAATACCTGACGCATCTCTTCGTTCCCTTCAAAGTCGGAATCTAGAGACGATATGATCTCATCTATATCGTATATCTCTTCTTCGAAAACATTGTGCTTAAGAGAGGAAAGTGAATCCGTGATCGTCCCTAATCCGACGATCTGTATGTACTGCGTATTATACCTTGCGCCACCGCTGTTGTAATCTTTACCTCGGTCAACACAATCTTCTATCCAAAGTGAAAGAAATGGGACGGGCAATTCCTCATGATATATTTCCTCTATTATGTCGTTGCCTTTTTGTTTTATTTCTATGAAATACTCGAGCTGTTTTCTGAAAGCGGTATAAAGCTCTTCAAAAGAATCGAAATCGGAAGGATCTCCTGTGTTCAGTCCTATCTCCTTACCGGTCTTCGGATCTCTACCATCGTGTAGAGTAATCTCAAGGACCTTTGGAAGATTGAAATAACCGGAGAGTATGTAACTCTCTCTTCCGAAGGCCCCGCTCTCGACGCAGCCGCTAACTCCTCCTGCTCTTGCGTCTTCTAAAGATTTCCCCTGCCTCAACAGTATCTTTATTATCTCATCTTGATTGAAAAACGGTGGTTCTCCAAATCCTGGTTCAACCACTTCTAGAGCTTTATTCAAAAATCTGTTAGGAGATTTCTTGCTTATCAAAGCTGCGGTGTTAGGCTGTAATGTTCGGACATCATCCAAAGTCTCCAGCAATAGATAAGACACTTCGTTGACAGCGTCTGAACCGTCCTTCCATACTCCTCCTATATTGATCTTCGAGAAATCGTTGTAAGTGTTGCTTTCCTGGGCGGTGACCCCGACCTTGGGAGGAGCGGGCTGAGCGTTGAACTTGAGCCAAAACGATTCGAGCAGTTCTTTAGCTTTATCTCGATCTAATCTTCCCATGCCGGTATCTTTTTCGTAGAAAGGATGAAGATGTTGATCCAATCTTCCAGGATTGAATGAATCCCATGGATTGGATTCTAAAGTTATACCGACATGTACGAACCAGTAGTGCTGAAGTGCCTCCCAGAAACTATCTGGAGAATTTTTAGGAACTTTTCTACAGACCCTAGTCATCTCTTTTAGCTCTTTCTTTCTCTCAGGATCGTCTTCTTCTTCAGAGAGTCGTTCCAATCTTTCAGCGTACCTCTCAGCGTAGGTTATCATCGCTTCAGAGACGATTTCCATGGCATCCAATTCCTCGATCTTTTCCCTGTCGTCATCTGGATCTAGATGCTCTTTTTTCTCTTTTATCTTCTTTTTAATATCTTGAAGACCGGTGCTGAATATCTTTTCACCACCGGAGGTATGTCCAGGAACTCTCTGTTCCATGAACTCGGTGAAGACGCCGGCTTCATAAGCGTCTCTCCACTCGTCACTGACACTTTCAAATATCTTCTCCCGTATAGTTTTGCCTTCCCAGAAGGGAATTATGTTCTCGCTGTAGCTCTCTTCAGTCTTCTTATCTACTTTATAAGGATTTTTTTCTCTAGAATCCAATATATCCAGGTCGTCTTCCTTATGACAGCAAACTTCGGGATAGGTCGGGACTTCTTTCACACCAGTTCCTCTGATCCCTACGATCAGTTGTCCCTCTTCCACCGGCAAGCTTACGTTCTCCATCAGATATTTGAAGGCTAAAGCTCTTTGGATAGCCGGAGGTTCATCCTTTAGATCATCATCTCGATAGAATTCAGTGATCAATTCGGCTCTTTCAGGTGATATACTCACCTCTTTCCCAACTGACTCCTCTCTCAACTTTCTCACTCTTTCGTTGATCGGATTTACAGAGGTTCGCCTTTTCTCCATCTCATCTTCCGGTTCGAGGACACACACAACACTTTCTTCACTCAATTTATCCACCCTCTTTTACAGTATAACCTTCATCTTCGAATCTCTTTTTGACTTTGTTTACCCGAGCTCTCTCAGGCATACTTACATCTTCTATTTTATACTCTCTTCTCAACCTATTATATTTTTCCACAACATCATGGTATGGGAGTATATCGATTTCTTTCGAACTCTTAAAATCGGATAAGAATTCTAATATCGAATCTATGTTTTCTTCCGTATCTGTTATATCAGGGATCAATGGGAACCTGATTATCACTTCACTTCGATCATCTTCCAGCAGATTTTTCAAGTTCTCCAATATCGGTCTGTTTGAAACGCCAGTGTATTCTCTATGTTTTTTATCGCCCATTATCTTGAGATCAAAGAGAAAAAGATCGACTTTGTCTTTGATAGAATTTAGTTTTTCCTTGTCTACAAAGCCAGAGGTATCTACGGTAACGTGTATATCTTCTTCTTTGCATCTCTCTATCAACCTTCTCATAAAATCGAACTGCTGGAAAGGTTCTCCTCCGGATAAAGTTACTCCTCCCTGAGATGTGTCGTGATAGATGGTGGATTTTCGTATCTCTTCCATCACGTGTTCGACCGTGACCTCTTTTCCAGCGATCTGTAAAGCTGTTGTAGGACATCCTTTAACGCATTCACCACATACATCACATAGAGCCCTATCTATCTTGATCTTGGCCCCTTCTTTGCTTATAGCATCTAGAGGACAGACATCGATACAGTTCCAACAACCTATACATTTTGAATCGTAATAGAAAAGATCCTCGCTTGAATCGATACCTTCAGGATTGTGGCACCAATGACAATTCAAGGGACATCCTTTGAAGAAAACGGTAGTCCTTATCCCCGGGCCGTCGTGGACAGCGAAATTTTTGATATCGAATATCTTACCTTTGACCATCTGTTTTACCTTTTAGATTGAATGTATGATGCTGGTATTTAACCTTTGACGACCTCTTCCAAAGCGTTCATGGTTTTTCGGACCTTTTCTTCCTTGGCGTTGAATCCCATGTGGCCGATCCTAAGTATATCCTTTTCATGTTCGCCGAGTCCTGTAGCTAGAAGGATATCTTTCTCTTCGCGCATCCTCTTCTGCAGTTCGAGACTTTTCCCTTCGATATGGAATGCGGTGACGGTAGGTGAACTCAGTTCTTCACTCTCTGGATAGATATCTAGACCCATCTCCTTCCCTCTATCTCTGCAGAGCTCGCTCACCTTTTCGTGCCTCATATGAACGTCTATCTTTCCTTCCTTCAGTATAATATCGATGGATTCGTCTAAAGCGTAAAGATTGGATACGAGATGAGTGTAAGGAAATCTTCCTTTCTCCAGCCACATCTCTTTCCAGACTTTCAAACTCGTGTACAGGTGTTTGTCTTCTTTCTCCATGACTTTTTCCCAAGCTTCCTCACTAACAGACAATGTGGTAAGACCAGGGGGAGAACTGAAACATTTTTGTGACCCTCCTATGCATATATCGATGTTTTCCGTCGGAACAGGGATACCGCCCAGTGACGAGACCGCGTCGACAACCGTGATGATATCGTTTTCTTTCAGCAGATTCAATATCTCATCTAGTTCATTCAAAGTTCCAGTAGGTGTTTCGCAGTGGACCATTGTCGCTATCTCGATATCGTTCTTTTCGATCTTTCTCTCGATCTTTTCAAGTTTCAAAGATTCATCATGGGGCGAATCCGCCATGATAGGTTCGCCGTTGTACATCTTGACGAAATCCGCAAATCCGTCTCCGAAGATCCCGTTGGAAATACACATCACTTCGTCATCTTCTTCGACGAGAGAAGCGATACTGGCTTCTAGACCCAAGATCCCTTCGCCGCCGAGTATCAGTACATCGTCTTTGACACCGTAGATATCCTGGAGTTTTCTTTCTAAAGCTTTATAGAACTCAAAGAATTCCTCGTCTATATCAGGATTCTGGATCGGCGTGCTTATCGCTTTTCTTACTTCGTCGGGAACTTCAGTGGGTCCCGGAGTCATCATCAGCATTTTTTCACACGATCTAAGACCGCGTGCTTTTGACAAAAAATTTGCGGTTGAAGGGATACCGAAGTCTTGACAAAATTCTTAAATAATCAAATCGTACTCACTACCGCGTTTCTGATCTTAGAGCAAAAATGGTGATATAACTGAAAAAGAAAGTAGCTCTTGTCATAATACTGGCTTTCATCCTTTCTTTTTCCGTAGCTGTCATATTACCGTATATCCCGCTTTACGGTGAAGATATAGGCCTTTCCGTATCCATGATAGGATATGTGGTCGCGCTCTACCATCTAGCTCAATTCTTCGGTAGGATCCCCATGGGGTCTCTTACCGATATATTCGGTTACGGTAAGATAATAGGTTTTGGGTCTTTGACCCTTTTCTTCGGGATGATCTTTTATATATTTTCACCTCAACTATGGCCTCTTTTGTTCCTTGCTCAGGTGATGATAGGTATAGTGATCTGCATGGAATGGGTGACTCTGCCGTCTTTCGTAACTAGGTTTGGGCCAAAACAGATCCCGATGTTGACTTTCGTAGTGGGATGGGCTTATACCTTTTCAGTACCTCTTGGGGGCGTGCTGAAAGACCTTTTAGGGATGGACTTTCTTTTTATGCTTGGCTTTCTACTTTCTATACCGGCTCTGGTGATAGTTTTTTTGATCATAAGAGATGAAAACTCTAGTGAAGAAGAAACCAATCAGGAAGAATTCGTTTCCGTGGTATCACTATACAAGGAAGCTTTTAAAACGTTGAAAGACGAGAAAGTACTGTTGGCATCTCTTTATTCGTTCTTGATGTTCATGAACTTCAATATAGCTTTTTCACTCGTTCCTCTATATCTCTCAGGGCTGGGATTTACAGCTACGATAATAGGCGGATTCCAATTCGCGAGGATGGCGAGCGCCTCCTCGATAAGATTATTCAGTAAAAGGGTCGAGAGATGGATGAGTAAAAAGTCGATAATGATCGTGGTGACCGTTTCATCAGGGATCTCTCTGATCGTGGTTTCACAGCTTGAATCACTACTGTTACTGCTTATTTTGGCTTCTGGATGGGGTCTGATAGGCGGCCTTTACCATCCTGTCGTCTTCGAACTCATCGCAGACGGAACTGATGCTGAAGACAGAGGAAAAGGTATGGGGATAAGAGGAACACTCGGAACCCTTGGCTCGTTCTCTGGTATAGTTCTTTTTTCCAACCTTGCAGAATTACTCACGATCGAGACGGCCATATTGCTATCAGGTGTTTCGATAGTCATCGGTGCGATCTTGATCGAGATCTATGTGAATCGGTGAAAGAATGATCAATGTGAAATCATCAAACAACTTTTTTGACCGCAGACCTGATCCTTTCTAACCCTTCTTTCAAGGTGGATCGAGGACAGGCAAAATTCAACCTCATGAAACCTTCGCCGCTTTTTCCGAACCATCCCCCGTTGTTCAGAGCGACTTTTGCCTCGTTGAGCATCAGGCCTTCTAGTTCTTCGGGATCCATCTCCAAATCATTGAAGTCCATCCATAGCAGGAAAGTCCCCTCTGGTTCAACGGCTTTCACCTTGGGGATCTCTTCTCTGACAAATTTCAACGCGTATTCTTTATTTTTTCTCAGATAGTTTAGCTGTTCTTCCAACCACTCTTCACTTTCGTTGTAGGCTGCCTTGAGAGCTACCAGGCCGAGCAAGTTCGTCTCTTTGACCAGTTTTTCTTTAGCTCTCTCGAATCTGCATCTCAGATCAGGATCCGGTATCACCGCTAAACCTAGATTCAGCCCGGCTATATTGAAGGTCTTAGCAGGTGAAAGCAGAGTCATCGAGTTCTGGGCGATATCATCTGATAAAGAGGAAAATGGATCATGTTCACCTTCAAAGATATAATCTGAAAAGATCTCATCTGAAACCACCAGTATATCGTTTTCTAAAGCCATCTTTCCTATCCTTTCTAATTCATCCTTAGTCCATACTTTGCCCACCGGATTATGAGGATTGCATAGGATCATCATGCTCGTCCGATAGCCTCTACCCATAACTGGTTCATCAGATCTCATCTTCTTCTCCATATCTTCAAGATCCAGTCCGTATCTTCTTTTTCTTTCATCATAGACAAGTTCATTCTTTATGACTTGAGCTCCACTATTCTTCACGACCTTGAAGAAAGGAAAATAGACAGGTGGTTGGATTATGACTCCATCGCCTGGGTCTGTAAAAGTCCTCACAGAAACGCTTAAACTGGGAGTGATACCATCGGTGTAAACTAACCATTCTGGATCTATCTCCCAATCATATCGTCTTCGGCACCAATCCACGACCGCTTCGTCGTGCTCTTTTCCGGGCTTGGTGTATCCAAATGCGCCGTGTTCCACTCTCTCTTTCAAAGCATCAACGATAGCATCGCTCGTTCTCCAATCGGAATCTGCGACCCACATAGGCAGTAGATCTTCTTTCTCAAAAAATTCGTCCACAAAATCCCATTTAGCGCAGTTCTTTCCAGAACGGTCTAAACCTTCATCGAAATTCATATCGATCGACAGTGAAAAAAGAAGTCGATTGTGTTTTTATATCTTTTGTATGCGTGAATCGAACATGTATGTGATTTAAAAAATATAAGAAAATTTTATAAGTAACTGAAGAGATTTAAATATGGGATAGAATGGGGGATATGATCAAGATAAATCAGAACAACTGTATAAAGTGCGGCATATGTGAGTATGAGTGTCCAAAGGTCTTTTTTGTTCCTGAAGAATCTGAAGCGGTCATAGTGGAAGAGTATAGACAAAATTCAGAAGATATCGGAGAAGTTTCGGAAGAGATCTCTTGTGTGAAAGATGCCGTTGATGCATGTCCGGTAAACGTGATTAGGATAAAAGAGTAAAACTATCTTTTCCCTTTCATTTTGTTTTGATTTTTAATAGATGTGCAGTAGCAGTTCTAATCATGAGCATATCAGTAGTCAGTGGAATCTCGGATTCAGCCGAATCTGATAAAAAAGAAAAACTAGATCGATCGAAGAGAAAAAGCAAGAAGGGATTAAAAAAACCTTAAATAAATACAGGAGTGCCCGATCGGGGATTCGAACCCCGGTAGAAGGCTCCGCAAGCCTTCATGATATCCAGACTACATTAATCGGGCTTCTGATGGTGAGAACACAGTCCTGCTCTTATTTTTCTTTTTCGTAATTTCTTTTCACAGCCTCGTAAACATCGTTTATCGGTATACCTTCCTTATCAGCTATCTCTTTACAACTTTCATATTCTGGAGAAACTCTTCCAGAAGAGATCTTGACTTCAGCGGGTCCCCATTCAGTCTCTACTTCTTTGACCTCTCTATCGGCGACGGATCTTCTCACTTCCTGGATGCGTATTCCCAAAGTAGAGGTCTCTTCGAATATCGCATCGATGACTTCCTCAGTTTGACTTCTATCGCAGAGTACCTTCACTTCCCATCCCTCTCTCCCTTTTTTTCCAGAACCATACAAACTATAAACGTCCAGAGCTTTATCTCTTATCTTTTCTAAGCTGTATTCTAGGATCTCTGGAGACATATCATCTACGAAAAAAGTGATCTCTTCTATCGGTTCATCTATGTTTTTCTGTTCCCCTAAAAAGACTCTCAAAGCATTAGGGGCTTCCATCTCTCTGTCTCCAAAACCGACACCCATCTTTTTCAGTTCCATGTCCGGAGGGTTCGTCTGTTCAGCTAAAACTTTCAACAGAACCGCGCCTGTGGGTGTAACCAGTTCTCCTTCTTTTTCGGTAAAAGAGACGTTCCAACCTTCCAATAATTTCTCGGTCGCGGGAACTGGAACAGGTATCTTCCCGTGTGCACATTCTGTAAACCCAATCCCGAACTTCACGGTAGAGGTGTAGACCTTCTCTATATCAAGATCATCGATCAATGCGATGCTTCCAACGATGTCGATCATCGAATCGACCATACCCACTTCGTGGAGTTCCAACTCATCAAACGGAACTCTATGGATCTCGCTTTCTACTTCACCTAAGGCTCGAAAAGCCTCGATACTCTTCTTTTTCACCACAGATTTCAGATCTGAATCTTCTATCATCTCGATCATATCAACGACTTTCCTGTGAGGCTGGTCTTCATGCCTTATCTTAAGGTCTTTGCCTGGTAGACCTCTCTCTTCATCGCTGATCTCTAAATGTACGTTTTCCAATCCAAATTCGTCGATGATCTCATTCAAGATTTTAGGGTCACCGCCAAGATCGATAAGGCTCGCTAAAAACATGTCACCGCTGATCCCTGAGGAAAGATCGAGATAAGCTATCCTACCCATTTTATCAATCCTTCAACATGTGATGTGCGAAAGCCGCCGCACCATAACCGTTGTCGATATTCACCACTGCGAGTCCGGTAGCGCAGCTGTTCAACATCGTTTCCAAGGCCGATCTTCCTTCTTTCGCGACTCCATAACCCACGCTTGTCGGGACCCCGATGACCGGCGTGCCTATCAATCCAGCGATGATCCCTGGTAAAGTTCCATCCATCCCTGCCGCAACGATGACGATGTCGCTCTCTCTCAACATCTCAACATGAGGCAGCAATCGATGTATCCCTGCTACCCCAACATCGTACAACCTCTCGACATCGAACCCCATCTCCTGGAGGGGAACAGCGGCTTCTTCTGCAACCGGCACGTCCGTCGAGCCTCCGGTAACGATAACGACTTCACCTTCAACGTCCTGTTCAACGTTTCCCACCACTATCATCTTCGCTTCTTCATGGTATCTCACGTCATCTCTGACCGATTTAACCAGCTCGTAGTCTTTTTCAGTGGCTCTAGTGAAGAATCTGTCCCCTTCTCCCGCGACACTTTTCAACTGCTCCGCTGACTTCCCGGGGCAATACACCGCTTCAGGAAGTCCTTTCCTCAATTCTCTAAAAGTATCGACTTTGGTGTCGCCAAAGTCCGTATAGGGCAGTTCCATTATCTTTTTCTTCAGTTCATCTTTGCTCAATTCTGAAGATTTGAATTTATCCAGAAGTTCATCCAATTCATCCATAAATATCACTGTGATATCGAACCTGTCCTATAACCTTCTAGGTCTAAAAATACTTTCTCATATCCCTCTTCTTTGAACCACCCTATTATCTCTTCCCTGTTCTCCAACAGTTTACTCATATCTTCTGGCCATACTTCTATCCTAGCGACTTCATCGAAATCTCTGATCCTAAGCTGTCGGACACCGAGTTCAAATATTTTATCTTCGAGCCTCTCGACTTTTTTCAACTTTTCTTCGCTCAGTTCAGTTCCGCTTGGGAATCTGCTGGCCAAACACGCGAAAGAAGGACGATCCCAGACTTCTCTTCCTCTCCACTTCAATATCTCTCTTATCTCTTCTTCCTCCATACCAATTTCAAGTAGAGGAGCTCTACCTTGTTCTTTTACAGCTTCAAGTCCGGGTCTATGACCTTTTACTTCTGTCGCGTTCGTACCCTCTAGAACTGTCCCTTCCTCCTCTATAGAGGCGAACAGCTCTCTCTTGCAGTAGTAACATCTATCTTCAGGATTCCTTCTGAGGTCTTCGTTAGAAAGTTTAGATGTCTTGATTATCTCGTAATCGGCTCCGAGCTCTTCTGCCCTTGAAACCGCTTCCTTGATCTCCCAATCGGGATACATCACATCATCTATGATGAATGCCTTTACGTTTTCAAGAGCACGTACAGCGGAATCGAGAACTAAAGTGCTGTCTTTACCACCTGAAAAAGCTACCAAAGCCCTTTCTATATCGTTTTCTTTGTACCAATCCAATAGATCGTTCCACCGACTCTCTATCTCTTTTTCGTCCATATGTGAATCAAACTCCGGGTAACATAAAAAAGGTTTGTTGCTAATCCAAGGGCCACCTTTCGACTTCCAATTCGTCTGAAGTCGGATAGATCTCTACGCCGAAGCATTCTTCCTCTAAAGCTGGACAGATCTCTTTCAAGATATCTATAGCGCATACGACTCTATCGTTCTTTTCATCGTACCAGATAGCACCTTCTTCAACATCGTACTTCTCCTTAAGATCTTCACATAACTTTTCAGCATCTTTCGACTCTATTATACCTCTCAACAAAGTTCCCTCTTCCGTGATCATATCGCTCGGTCTCGCTGTATTTTTTGCTCTCCTCCTGAGCCTGTTCGTCAATTGGACTCCGTCTTTGAACGCTAGAGAGCAGTAATGAAGATCCGCGTTGAAGTCAATATCCAAGAGTTCTAAAGCTAGTTCTTCACTTTCCCTGACAGCGGAAGAAACGTCGCTCTTATGTCGATATCCTCTCTCCTTCAACTCTTCGGTGTTGGTCGATGAAAATTCCAATTCATTCAGATTCACAAATTCGACCAGATCTTCGAGTTCTTTCAGAAGGTGGATGGTCTCCTCCTTTTTTCCAGGCACACTCGGTATCTCCAATCCCACAGATAGTTCACTTTTATCTTTAAGTTCTTTGAGTAGAGAGGGATATGCAGTTTCCTCTATATTCTCCCAACTTTCCACCGGAGGGTGGAATCTGATCTCGTCGAGACCCGCTCTTTCAAGGGTCAATATATGATCGAGGTCGGTGGTTTGAGTGTAAAGGTGTATATGATGATCCTCTCCGAATTCTCCTTTCAATAATTCTATGTATTTCAAGGTCTCCTCAGTGGTGAGAGGGTCTCCTCCGGTGATACCGGTTCCCGTAGCCCCTATAGCTAGGGCTTCTTCGATTATCTCGCTTTCACTTTCTACTTTCTTCTCGTCTGCATACACCACTGATCTATCTTTTTTCTTTTCCGAGAGTGGACAGTACCAGCACTCCCCTTTACATCGTCCGGTAACTAAAAGCACCATCTTACTGCCTTCGGCGCAGTGTCTACACCCCATAGGAAGTTCTCCGTCAACTACCGAACCTTTCTCCAGTTCTTGTGGCTTCATGGTATTCAATCTTTGAATAGACTTATTATACTTTTCTGATCCTATTTCAACTCAATCCTTGTAAAGGTAGAGGAAGATGACAAAAGCGACCAGAAGCCAGATCAAAGAATGACCTATCATCAAGAAGTAGTGTGAAGCATGGATAGAATAGAAAAGAGACCGCTTCATTATCTCCGCGGCGGGATAGATCGGAAGCCATCTAGATATCGCGATGATGTAATCCGGGAACAATATAGAAAAAATATAAGCCTGGGAAAAGAAAATAAGCGGAAAGATGACCATCGACGATAAGCCTTGGGTCGAAGCTCTGTC